>JAEWIL010000086.1 GCA_023387085.1 Pseudomonadota bacterium
GGGCATGGTCCTCCCGAAAACCAGAGGTCCCTGCCATTCCGGCGTAGGTCCTTCCGATGAAAAGAGCATTAACTCATCGGCATCTTGGACCGACGCCCCTGTTCCCTCCAGCCGAATTCGCCTATTCTGTGACGCGATGACCCGAAAACGCGGTACGATCCGGACCAACGCCCCCGAAGCGATGCGCGCGCGCATCCTCGACGCCGCCGCCGATTTGTTTCAGGCACACGGCTATCATGATACATCGGTGCAGGATGTGAAGCGGCTCGCCGGTGTGTCGAGCGGGGCATTCCACCATCATTTCGAATCGAAGAAAGCGCTCGGTCTCGCTGTGGTGCACGAGCGGGTCGCGGGCGCGCTCCGCGCCGCCTGGATCGATCCACTGACCAAGGCGCCGACCATCGCCCAGGGGGTGCACACGGCGATGGCCGCAATCGGCGGCGGGCTACGCGAGCAGGGTTTCGTGCGCGGCTGCCCGGTCAACAATCTCGCGATCGAACTCGCTTTTTCCGATTCGGATTTCCGCGAGGCGCTGCAAGGCATTTTCGCCGAATGGCGGGACAGCATCGCACAGCAGATCTCCGCCGGCCCGATGCCGCAGGCGTTCGAGGGCCTGGCCCCCGCCGAACTCGCGAGCTTCATCATCGCCGCTTACTCGGGCGCGATGACGATGGCGAAGGCCGAACAATCGTCCGATCCGCTCGATTCGGCGGTCGTGGTCCTGAACCACCTGTTGGCTCCGCCCCGCGTGTAGAGGTTGATCGTCCCAAGGCGAACAAACTCGGTGCTACCTGACCCGCAGATATCCGCCTTTCAGAGACGATCATCACTTACATGACGTTGATGGTCCCATCACCGCCGACGGCGCCCGCCAGCCCGGCAGCGCCGCGATCCGCCCGAGCCAGCCGTCGATAGCTGGATAATTGCCAAGATCGAGATCGGCGACGTCGCGATAGAGAAGATAGGCACTGCACGCGATGTCGGCGACCGACACGGCATCGCCGAGCAGGAAGGCGCGGTCCGCCAGCGCGCTTTCGAGCGTCGCGAGGTCGGTCAGCATCCGCTCGCGCAGCCATTCGACCACATCCGAAGCCGGCGGCGCATCGGACAGTCGGCTGAGTCGGTAGTTCGGCAGCGACAGGCCGATTCGGTTCGCTTCCCAGAACAGCCATTCGGTCGCCGCGTCGCGGTCTTCGCGCCACCCCAGCGCGTCGTATGTGCGCGCCAGATGCAGCAGGATCGCGTTCGACTGGACGACCGCGCGCCCGTCGGCGACAAGCACCGGAACCTCGCCGAAGCGGCTCCACCGCGCCCAGTCCGGATCGCGCGCCGCTCGCGGCTGCGACAGATCGATCGCGCGATAATCATGCCGGATCCCGAGCAGCAGCAGCGCGAGCCGCGCCTTGTAGCTGTGCCCCGACAGTAGCGCGCCGAAAAGCAGCGGCCGGCTCCTCATGCGCGGGTGAACTCCATCAGCCAGTTGACTTCCCACGTCGCGCCGCCGTCTGCCGAGAAGGCCTGTTCCCAACGCGCGGTCGTGCCGGTGATGTCCGACCAGATGAAGCGGATGTCGATCGGCCGGCCGTCATGCTCGTCTTTGCCGAAAAAGGTGCCTATGCCATCGACTAACCGTCCCTGCAGCGGCGGCGCGAGCCCCGGAAAGCGCGAATCGAGCCACCAGATCGATCAGACGCCGGTCGCGGGGTCGGTGCGCCGCACCGTCGCCGCGCTATAGGCGCCGTTCGGATCGTCCAGCCAATGATCGTCGACATTGCCGGCGCCGCCGATCAATTCCCAGCCGCGGCAAATGCCGCCGAACTCGAACCAGTCGCCGCATCCCGCCAGTCGGTCGCGCAGCTTTCGATGCCGCACCTGCCATTCGCCGGTCTGGAATGCGAAATCATGCTTGCCGTCGTGCATCGTTTCCCCCTGTCAGCGCAGCGCCGAACGCGGCGTCGGGTCGAGCCGCAGAATTTGCGGCGGGCGCTCCTCGGCATCGTGGAGCGGCCCGGCGACATCGTCGCGCCAGGCCGCGCTCGACCGCGCCCGCGCAAGCGCGGCATCGATGGCCGCATGGCTGTCGCCGCGCACGATCCAGACGAGCAGCTTGCGATCGTCGCGGATCGGCAGGCGCGGGAAATTATTGGGCTCGCCGAGCGGCGCATAGGCGGCGGCGACATCGACCCCGGCGGCGTCGAGCGCCGGCTTCATCTTGTCCGCAAAGAAAGCCGCAAAGCCCTCTTCGGGGGTCTTCCACAAATATTCGATCACGATCTGCACCGCGCCGCCCGCGGCATCAGCGTTACGCGCCACCGCAGGCGCGAAGCCGAGCCCCGGTGATGCGGGCTTCAGCAGCAGCACATTGTCATTATCGTCCAGCATCGGATTCGCGGCATCGCGGTTCGCCTGCCAGACCGGTCCGAAATAAAAGGCGTTCAGCCCCTTCTCGCGCGCCACCATGTCCGCGAATCCGCGAAGCCATGTGAAGCGATCAGGATCGTCGTGATCGCGAAACTGGCCGACGATCCGCATCGCGAGCGCTTCCTGGCTGTCGACGAACTTCGCGTCGAACAGCGCCGCGAAATCGTCGCGCACGCCCGGGACCAGTTTGTACTGGCGCAGCTCGATTACCTGCGCATCGGGCGCATCGGCGGCCCGCGCACTCCCCGTTCCCCCTACCGATAACGCCAGGAACAGCGCTCCCATCCAACTCATCATATGTCACCTCGCCATCACAATACAGACGGGTCGACCTGTTTTGTCAAGGTCGCGGAACGCTGCAAGCCCTCGCGCATTAGAGACTCGCGAAACACAAGCCGAGGTGAAGCATGGCTGCACGCGCCTATTGGAAGGGACAGATCCGGCTCGCGCTGGTATCGATCCCGGTCGAAATCTATGCCGCGACGAAGTCGGGCGCGGCGATCAGCTTCCGCCAGATTCACGAACCGAGCGGCAAGCCGGTCAAATATGAGAAGATCGTCCCGGGCATCGGGCCGATCGACACCGACGACATCGTCAAGGGCTATGAAATGTCCAAGGGCAATTATGTCCTGCTCGACGAGGAGGAGATCGAGGCGGTCAAGCTCGAGAGCAAGCGCACCCTCGAACTGCTCCAGTTCGTCGACGCCGGCGACATCGACATCCTCTATTATGCCAAGCCTTATTATGTCGTCCCCGCCGACGAGCTTGCCGAAGAGGCCTATATCGTGCTCCGCGAGGCGCTGAAGCGTACGAAGAAGGTCGGGCTCGGCCAATTGTCGGTGCGCGGGCAGGAACAGCTTGTCGCGCTGCGCCCGTGCGGCCGCGGTCTCGTGCTGGAGGTGCTGCGCTATGCCGACGAGGTGAACAAGGCCGCCAATTATTTCCGCGACGTCGGCACCGGCAAGCCCGACGCCGACCTGCTCGACCTTGCCGAAACATTGATCGACAAGAAAAGCGGCAAGTTCGACGCCAGCGACTATCACAATCATTATGTCGACGCGATCAAGCGCGTCATCGCGAAGAAGGCGAAGGCAAAGGGCAAGCGCGTGCTCGAAGATGTCGACGAGCCCGGCCCCGCGCGCGGCAGCTCGAACGTCATTGACCTGATGGCGGCGCTGAAAGCCTCGGTCGACGGAAAGAAGAAGGCGCCCGCGAAGGAAACTTCCGCGAAGAAGGCGCCCGCGAAAAAGCCCGTGGCGAGAAAGCGGGCTTGACGTGGCGCGCGCCGACCCTCTCGCTCAATATAACGCCAAGCGCGATTTCAAGCTGACCCCCGAACCCGCGGGCAGGGTCGAAAAGGGGGCCGGCAATCGCTTCATCGTGCAGAAGCACGACGCGACGCGCCTCCACTACGACTTCCGGCTCGAAGTCGACGGCGTCCTCAAAAGCTGGGCCGTTACCAAAGGCCCGAGCGCCGACCCCGCCGACAAGCGCCTCGCGGTGCGCACCGAAGATCATCCGATGAGCTACGCCGATTTCGAGGGAAGCATCCCCAAGGGCGAATATGGCGGTGGCACCGTGATGCTGTGGGATCGCGGCACCTGGGCGCCGGTCGAGGGCAAGAGCGCGAAAGATATAGAGAAGGGCCACCTCCATTTTATCCTGGATGGCGAGCGGATGAAGGGCGAATGGCTGCTCGTCCGCATGAAGCCGCGTCCCGGAGAGAAGCGCGAAAACTGGCTGCTTCGCAAGGTCGACGACGCCTATAGCGGCGGTAGCGACGATCTCGTCGGTCGCCAGCTCACGAGCGTCCTCACCGGCCGCACCATGGCCGAAATCGCGGGCGACGAAGGCGGCGAGCAATCGCTGAAGGGCGCGAAAGGCGCAGCCTTTGCGAACAAGATGGCCGCCGCAGCCGCGCACAACAAAAAGATCGCCAAGCCGGTGGCGAAGGGAAAACCGCCGAAATTCCGCCCGCTCCAGCTCGCAACGCTCGTCGACGCCGTGCCGGCGGGCAACGGCTGGTTCCACGAGATCAAATATGACGGCTACCGCGCCGAAATCGCGGCGTCGGGCGGCGACGTGCGCGTTTACACCCGCAACGGCCTCGACTGGACCGACAAGTTCGCCCCGCTCGTCCGCCACATCGCCGCGCTCGATCTGCCGCCCTGCCTGATCGATGGCGAGATCGTCGCCTATGGCAAGGACGGCAACCCCGACTTCTCGTCGCTGCAGGCGGTGCTCAAGCGCGGACACGGCGCGCAGGACGAGGCGACCGCGCTGCATTTCTTCGCCTTCGACCTGCTCGAAGAAAGTGGCAAATCGCTCGTCAAGCTCGGCAATCTCGAACGCAAGGAACGCCTCGAGGCGCTGCTCCGCGACGCCCAGCCTCCGGTCGCGGTCGCCGATCATGTCATCGGCGCGGGCGAAAAGCTCTACGCCGCGATGTGCGCCGCCGGGCAGGAAGGCATCATCGCGAAGCGTGCCGACGCACCGTACCTCGGGCGCCGCACCAAAAGCTGGGTAAAGGTCAAATGCACGCGCCGGCAGGAATTCGTCATCGTCGGCTGGAAGCCCTCCTCGACCACGCAGCGTCCCTTTTCGTCGCTGCTCCTCGCGCAGCATGAGGGCGGCGCCCTTGTGTACAAGGGCAATGTCGGCACCGGGTTCAACGCCGGCAGTCTCGACGATCTGGCAAAGCGCTTCGCGAAGCTCGAACGCAAGACCGCGCCGCTGGAGGTCGACAAGGTCGCCGCGCGCAAGGTTCGCTGGCTGAAACCCGAACTCGTCGCCGAAATCGCCTTCGCCGAATTTACCGCGAGCGGCTCGGTCCGCCACGCGAGTTTCCTCGGCCTGCGCGGCGACAAGGAGGCAAGGGACGTGACCCCCGAAGTGAAGCAGCCCGCCCCCGAAGCGGCCAGCGACGTCAAGATCAGCAGCCGCGACCGCGTGATCTTTCCCGAGGCGAAAGCGACCAAGGGCGACCTCGCCGACTATTATGCCGCGATCGCCCCCATCATGCTGCCGCACGCCGCGCGCCGCCCGATCAGCCTCGTCCGCTGTCCGCAGGGGCGCGGCAAGAAATGCTTTTTCCAGAAGCATGACAGCGGCTCGTTCGGCGACCATGTCTTCCACGTCCCGATCCGCGAAAAGGACGGCGCCCATGAAGACTATATCTATGTCGAGGATTCCGACGGTCTGCTCGCCTGCGTCCAGATGGGGACGATCGAATTCCACGGCTGGGGCAGCCATGTGGACGACGTCGAGGCGCCCGACCGCATGGTGTTCGACCTCGACCCCGACGAGGGCCTCGCCTTCGCCGATGTAAAGAAGGCCGCGGCCGACATCCGCCGCCAGCTCGCCGACATCGGGCTCGTCGGCTTCGCGATGCTCTCGGGCGGCAAGGGCGTCCACATCGTCGTCCCGCTCGATCCCGGCCACAGCTGGGACGCGCACAAGGATTTCTCGAAACGCTTTGCCGAGGCGCTGAGCATGGCCGAACCCGACCGCTATGTCGCGACGATGAGCAAGGCGAAGCGCAGGGGCAAGATCTTCATCGATTACCTTCGCAACCAGCGCGGCAGCACCGCGGTGATGCCCTATTCGGCGCGCGCGCGCGAACAGGCGCCAGTCGCCGTGCCGGTCGGCTGGGACGAGCTCGCCGACATCGAAAAGGCCGGCGCGTGGACGATCAAGGACGCGAAAGACTTGCTCGAGCGCGCGGCGAGCCCCGAACTCAAGGGCTGGGGCTTCGCGTCGCAGACGCTGCCCAATTTCTAGTGCGCCGGGCGGGTCTTGGCGAAAGGGCTGAGCCCCAACCAGGACTCGATGCTATTCGCTAGATCGTCCGCTCCCGTCAGAATCAGCCGCCGCTCGTCGATCGCATTGGCGAGCCGGTCGTAGCCCATCCAGATCGCGGTCATGGTCTTGAGATCGGTTGCGACATAAAGATCGACGTCGAAGCCCGGATCGACGGAGCACAGCTCGGTTTCCTGACCGGGCTCGACGACCAGCCACCACGAGCGCCTGTCCGCCGGCAATTCACCGTAGCGAAACTGGACGATCGCCTTGCGATCGGGCATCGGATCGATGACGAGACCGCGGCGCATGTCCCACATCAGCAGCTGCACATCGAGCCGTTCGAGCGAGAGGTCGCCGTCGATCCAGCGCTTGCCCCAGACGCCGAACGCCTCGACCACCGGCGCAAGTTCCTGTCCCGCGCGCGTCAGCCGGTAGCAAAAAACACCCGATTCCCTTGCCACCGGCGTGCGGTGGACGATGCCCGCCGCCTCAAGATCCTTCAGCCGCTGTGACAGCAACGCTGGCGACATGCGCGGGACGCCGCGGCGCAAGTCGTTAAAACGCGTCGATCCGGCCGCCAACTCGCGGACGAGGACAATCGTCCAACGCGTACACAATATCTCTGCCGCCATCGCCACCGGGCAGAATTGACCATAGCTGGCATTCGCCATCATATACTCCTCTTGCCGCCCGTATATCGCAGGAGTCAGGAAAGACGCGAGTTCAGTTTCTGAATCGGGTCGATTCAGTTCCTGAACTATCGCCGGCATCGCCGCGCCGTCATGGCCATCGCCAGCAATGGAATGCTTAGGAGATGAACATGTTAATAGCAGCCCAAACGAAAACGCCGGATTATTGGTACGACATAACTGACCGCATCGGCGCGAAGATCGCCGAATCGGCGGCGGACCATGATCGCGACGGACGCTTCGTCAGCGAAAATTACGCCTTGTTCCGCGAAGCGGGGCTTATCGGCGCGGCGGTGCCCGTCGAGCTCGGCGGCGATGGCCTCGACTATGCGACGCTGTGCGGTATCGTCCGCCGGCTGGGCAAAAACTGCGGATCGACCGCCCTCGCTTTTTCGATGCATTGCCACCAGGTGGCTGTCGCCGCGTGGCGCTGGCAGCACATGCAGGCGCCGACCGATGGCCTGCTGCGCCGCGTGGCGGCTGAGAATCTGGTGCTCGTATCGAGTGGCGGTTCGGACTGGCTACAGGGCAGCGGCACCGCGACCAAGGTAGACGGCGGCTTCCGCATCAATGCACGCAAGGTGTTCTCCAGCGGTTGTCAGGCGGGCGACATCTTGATGACCAGCGCGGTGTACGACGATCCCGAGGCCGGGCCCACCGTTCTGCACTTCGGCCTTTCGCTCAAGGCCGAGGGCGTGACGATCCTCGACACCTGGGACGCGCTCGGGATGCGCGGCACCGGGTCGCACGACGTCGAGCTCGAGCATGTGTTCCTGGCCGATGCCGCGGTGTCGGGGCGGCGGCCGCAGGGCAAGTGGCACCCGCTGTTCCACATCATCAGCATGATCGCCTTCCCGTTGATCTATTCGGCCTATGTCGGCGTCGCCGAAAGCGCGCGCGAGGCGGCGGTCGAAGCGGCGCGGCGTAAGCCCGCCCACGCCGCGCCGGTCGCGCAGGTTGGCGAGATGCAGACGGCGTTTTGGACCGCCGAAACCGCGCTCGGCGCGATGGTCGCGACCGCGGTCAGTGCCAGCCCGGGGCCGGAGACAACCAGTGCCGTGATGACCGGGCGAACCGTCGCGGGGCGGGCGGCGATCCGTACCGCGGAACTGGCGATGGAAGTCGCAGGCGGCGGCGCCTTCTATCGCGGTGCGCTAATCGAACGCGCGTTCCGCGATGTGCAGGGCGCGCGTTTCCACCCACTGCAGGAGCCCGCGCAGCGCGAACTGAGCGGCCGCTTGGCGCTCGACCTCGACCTCGACGGCTAGCCGCTGGCGCCGGTCCCCGCGGCTTGCGGTGGCGGCGCAGCGCGCTCATCGGGCCTCGCGCCATCCGCCTTGTGGCAGTTCCCCAATCTCCCACTGCCCGATCCGCCAGCGCACCAGCCGCAGCGTCGGGAATCCCACCGCCGCTGTCATCCGCCGCACTTGCCGGTTGCGGCCTTCGGTGATGGTGAGTTCGAGCCATGAATCGGGCACGCTCTTGCGGTATCGCACCGGCGGATCGCGGTCCCAGAGCGTCGGCGGGTCGATGCGGCGGACGGTCGCGGGGCGCGTCGGGCCGTCGTTCAGCGTGACGCCGCGGCTGAGCGCTTCGAGCGCGGCGTCGCTCACCTCGCCCTCGACCTGCGCGAGATAGGTTTTGGGCATCTTGTGCTTCGGCGAGGAAATCCGCGCCTGCAACGCGCCGTCGTCGGTCAGGATCAGCAGCCCCTCGCTATCGCGGTCGAGCCGCCCGGCGGGATAGACGCCGGGGACATCGATATAGTCGGACAGCGTCTCGCGCGCCTCGGGCGTGCCGCGATCGGTGAACTGCGACAGCACGCCCCACGGCTTGTTGAACAGGATCAGGCGGCTCATCGCGCCGCGCCCCCCGCGCCAGCACCAGCGCCGTTCGCCCGGTCATAGTCGCCCCGCGCCGCATCCAGCGCATCGCCATGTCCGACCGCCCAGTCGAGCAGGTGCCGCACGGCGCCGAACAGCGACCGGCCCAGCGGCGACAGCGCATATTCGACCGGCGGCGGCTTGCCTGTCCCCACCGTGCGGGTGATCAGCCCGTCGCGTTCGAGGTTGCGCAGCGTGCGCGTCAGCATCCGCTGGGTGATGCCGTCGAGGTCGCGGCGCAGCTGGTTGAACCGGCGCGGTCCCTCGCTGAGCGCGGTGACGATGATCAGGCTCCACCGGTCGCCCACCCGTTCCAGCACCTGGCGCATCGCGGCGCATCCCCCCTCGGTCGCGGCATGGTCCGCTGCGGCGGGGGAAGGGGTCGGTGGGGTGGTCGGTGTCATCGGTGTGCCTTCTTGCGGCGGAGAAAATCGTCCCGACATCGCTCCCAACAACGCAGGGCGACGGAACGGGATGACCGCCATCGCCCTTATGCGATCAGACCAGGAGATTTGCCATGACCAACCCCATCATCCGCAGCGAACCGCTGACCACCCCATGGGCGGGGACCGACCCCTTCCTCTTTTGCGCCCATCATCTCGACCACTATCCCGCCTCCGACGGCGCGCAGGGCGTCCCCGCCGACCGGCTGGGCGGACGTCCGCTTGGCAATGATTTCAGCCGCCAGGACGGGTTCAGCATGTATTATGGCACCGACGTGCCGGGATTTCCGGCGCACCCGCATCGCGGCTTTGAAACGGTGACGATCGTGCCCAGCGGGCTGGTCGATCATGCCGATTCGCTCGGCGCGACCGCGCGCTATGGCGACGGCGACGTGCAGTGGCTGACCGCCGGGCGCGGGGTGATGCATGCCGAAATGTTCCCGCTCCGCGACGCCGACGGCGACAATCCGCTCGACCTGTTCCAGATCTGGCTGAACCTGCCGGCGCGCAGCAAGATGGTCGACCCGGCCTTTGTGATGCTGTGGGACGGCGACATCCCGCATTATCGCACCGCGACCGCCGATGGCGCGCTCGCGGCGGTAAAGGTCGTCGCGGGCGCTTATGCCCCGCAAGAGGCGGAGAGCGCCGACCCGATCGTGCCGCCGCCACCCGCGCCCGACAGCTGGGCGGCGAACCCCGACGCCGATGTTGCGATCTGGCAGCTCCGGCTCGACCCCGGCGCGCGGCTGACGCTGCCCGCCGCGATCGCGGCGAACGCGCGGCGCACGCTCTATATCCATGCCGGCGACACGCTGACGATCGGCGGGCAGGCGCAGGCTGCGCGGCACCTGGTCGAAGTGCGGGCGGACGCCCCGCTGCCGCTCGCCAATCCCGGCGAGACGGCGGTCGAGATCCTGCTGTTGCAGGGCGTGCCGATCGGCGAGCCCGTCGTCGCGCACGGCCCGTTCGTGATGAACACGGAGGAGGAGATCATGCAGGCGCGCCGCGATTTCGGCCGCACCCAGTTCGGCGGCTGGCCGTGGCCCGCGAGCGGCCCGGTGCATCCGGCGGGCACGGGCCGCTTCGCGCAATATCCCGGCGCGGCAGAGCGCGAGCTGCCGCCGGCGGCCTGATCGCCCGCGGGCTCAACGAAAAGGGGCGGGCTGCTTCGCCAGCGGCCCGCCCCTCTTTTTCGTCGTCCGAAGTGCCCGGCGCTTACGCGGCTTCCTTCTTGCGGCTCGCCTTCTTGCGCTCGTGCGGATCGAGGATCGCCTTGCGGATGCGGATATTCTTCGGCGTCACCTCGACCATCTCGTCATCGTCGATATAGGCGATCGCCTGTTCCAGCGTCATGCGGCGCGGCGGGGTCAGGCGGATCGCGTCGTCCTTGCCCGTCGAACGGAAGTTCGTGAGCTGCTTCGACTTCATCGGGTTGACCTCAAGGTCTTCGGGCTTGGCGTTCTCGCCGATGATCATGCCCTCGTACAGCGCCTCACCCGGCGAGACGAACAATATGCCGCGTTCTTCGAGCGGGCCGAGCGCATAGGCGACGGCTTCGCCATTGCCGTTCGAGATGAGAACGCCATTCTTGCGGCCTTCGATCACCCCCTTGTAGGGGCCATATTTCTCGAACAACCGGTTCATGATGCCGGTGCCGCGCGTGTCGGACAGGAACTCGCCATGATAGCCGATCAGGCCGCGCGACGGACCGCTGAAGGTGATGCGCGTCTTGCCGCCGCCCGACGGGCGCATGTCGGTGAGGTCGGCCTTGCGGATCTGCATCTTCTCGACGACCGTGCCGCTATGCTCGTCGTCGACGTCGATCACGACGGTTTCATAGGGTTCGGTGCGCGCGCCGTTCTCGTCGGTGCCATAGAGCACTTTCGGGCGGCTGATGCCGAGTTCGAAGCCCTCGCGGCGCATCGTTTCGATGAGCACGCCGAGCTGGAGCTCGCCGCGGCCCGCGACGTCGAAGCTGTCCTTGTCGGCGCTTTCGGTGATGCGGATCGCGACATTGGTCTCGGCTTCGCGAAACAGGCGGTCGCGGATCATGCGGCTCGTCACTTTGCTGCCCTCGCGGCCCGCCATCGGACTGTCGTTCACGGCAAAGCGCATCGACAGCGTCGGCGGATCGATCGGCTGTGCGGCGATGGGTGTGCTGACGCTGGTGTCGGCGATCGTGTTCGCGACGGTCGCGTTGGTCAGGCCCGCGATCGCGACGATGTCGCCCGCTTTCGCTTCCTCGACGGGAACGCGGTCGAGCCCGCGGAACGCCAGCAGCTTCGACGCGCGGCCGGTCTCGATGACCTTGCCGTCCATGTCGAGCGCGTGGATCGGCTGGTTGACCTTGACCGTGCCCGACTGGACGCGGCCGGTGAGGATGCGGCCGATGAAATTGTCGCGGTCGAGCAGCGTTGCGAGGAAAGTGAACGGCGCGTCTTCGGGCAGGCCCGGCGTCGGCACGTGCGACACGATCGTCTTGAACAGCGGCTCGAGCGTGCCTTCGCGCGCGTCGGGGCTTTCCGAGGCATAGCCGCCGCGGCCCGAGGCATAGAGGATCGGGAAGTCGAGCTGCTCGTCATTGGCTTCGAGCGCGAGGAAAAGTTCGAACACTTCGTCGAGCACTTCGGCAGCGCGCGCGTCGCTGCGGTCGATCTTGTTCACGACGACGATCGGCTTCAGGCCAAGCGCGAGCGCCTTGCCGGTCACGAACTTGGTCTGCGGCATCGGCCCTTCGGCGGCGTCGACGAGCAGGATGACGCCGTCGACCATCGAGAGGATGCGCTCGACCTCGCCGCCGAAGTCGGCGTGACCCGGCGTGTCGACGATGTTGATCCGCGTCTGGTCGGCGCCTTCACCCCATTCAACCGAGGTGCACTTGGCGAGAATCGTGATCCCGCGCTCTTTTTCCAAGTCGTTGGAATCCATGGCTCTTTCTTCGACGCGCTGGTTGTCGCGGAAGGTGCCCGACTGGCGGAAGAGCTGGTCGACGAGGGTGGTCTTGCCATGATCGACGTGCGCGATGATGGCGATATTGCGCAAAGACATGCGGATAAGCCTTGATGGAAGGGGGCAGCACCCGGAGCGCCGCGAAACGCCGCGCCCCTAACAGAAGAGGTGCTGCATCGCAACAAAATTGCCGAAGCTAAAGCAGCGCCACCAGACGCTCGACCTCCCGCCCCGCCATTCGCGCCGCGCGAACAAGGTTCGCGTGAAAATCGCCGGCGCTCTCGCCATTCGCTTCGTCGGTCACCGCCTTGATCGCCGCCCATGGCTTGCCCAGCCGCGCCGCCGCCTGCGCGACCGCGCCGACCTCCATATCGACGAGCGTCGCGCCGAGGCTGGCCGCCAGGTCCGCCGCGGCGTCGGGGCAGGCGACGAAACTGTCGCCGCTCGCGATCCGCGCATGCGGCAGGCCGAGACCGGGGTCGGGAAACGCGCTGAAATGCGCCTCGCCCGCCTCGCCCATCGGCCATTCGCCCGCGCGGTAGCGACGGAAAGCGCCCGGATGCGCCGCGCCATAATCATGCTGCACCGCCTCGGCGAGCCAATAGGCACGCGCTTGCGCCGCGGCGAGCGCGCCGCACGTTCCGCTCATCACCAGCATATCGGCCTCGCCGCCCAGCATTCCCGCGCAGAGCGCCGCGTTAACCTTGCCCAGCCCGCAGGTCGCGATCGCGACGGCGTGCCCGTGCGCGGCGAGACGTCGGACGGCAAACGGACCGTCGTCTTTCGCGCCTTCGCCGGGAAATAAAGCGTCGCCCTCTTCGGGAAGCGCAGCAAGGATGAGCAGATCGGCCATGACACCACCTAGCGACCGCCACGCCGATTGAACAGGATTGCAGACGTGGCACTCCTCCCCATCCTCGTCTATCAGGTCATTACCCCTTTCGACGGAGTATCCCGCCGCAACGCGCATATCGTCGCAAGGTGTAGTGCTTGAATAACACAGGTTCGCGTGCCATATAGATTTTGGCACTGGGGTTGGAAGGAACTGGAATGAGCGAAGAGACCGTGACGGCCACCGCATCCGAAGAACTGACGCTGACGCCGCCCGATCCCGTCCCCGTGGTGGCGCCCGAAAAGGCCGCCGGCCTCGTCCCGCTGTCGGGCGAACAGAAATCGAAGCTCGAGGAGCGCGTCGACGGCTTCATCGAAGATCTCGTCGCGCAGGACGAGAATTCGCCCGAATTCGGCAAGCGCGTCGACCAGATCACCAATATGGGCCGCAAGGAGATGCTGGAGGCGGCGAGCCACAGCAACCGCTTCCTCGACCGCCCGATCCGCGCGATGGACCGCGACACCGACATCGGGCAGAGCCTGATCGAGCTGAGGACCACGGTCGAGCGCCTCGATCCGTCGGCGAACGGCAAGCTGCTGTCGAAACGCGGTTTCCTCGACAAGATCTTCGGCAGCAAGATCAACAATTATTTCGCGCAATATCGCAGCGCCCAGACGCACATCGGCGGCATCCTCACCGCGCTGGCGAACGGCAAGGACGAGCTGTTGATGGACAATGCCGCCATCGATGTCGAACGCCGCAAGATGTGGGAATCGATGGGCAAGCTCGAGCAGATGATCCACATCTCGAAAACGCTCGACGAACGGCTCGAAGCCAAAGCGAACGAACTCGACGGAAGCGATCCCGCCAAGGCGAAAGTCCTGCGCGAGAATGCGCTCTTCTATGCGCGCCAGCGCACCCAGGACCTGCTGACCCAGATGGCGGTGACGGTGCAGGGCTATCTCGCGCTCGATCTGGTCAAGAAAAACAATGTCGAACTGGTAAAGGGCGTCGACCGCGCCTCGACCACCACCGTCGGCGCCTTGAAGACCGCAATCACCGTCGCGCAGGCGATGACGAACCAGAAGCTGGTGCTCGAGCAGATCACCGCCTTGAATACGACGACCGCCAACATCATCGACGGCACGTCGAAGATGCTGAAGGACAATAGCGCGCGCATCCACGAGCAGGCGGCGTCGAGCACGATTCCGATGGAGACGCTGAGCCGCGCCTTCCAGAATATCTACGACACGATGGACGCGATCGACACCTTCAAGCTCAAGGCGCTCGACACGATGAAGACGACCGTGACCTCGCTCGAAGGCGAGGTCGCCAAGTCGAAGGGCTATATCGCGCGCGCCGAGGGCGCCAGCCAGGCACAGGCCAGCGTCGGCGGCGCCGACAGCCCGCTCGCCGCGCTCGAAGGCTAGGACGACATGAGCATGAGCGAAGTCGACAAGGTCCGGCTCTCGGCGGCATCGGCGATCGAGCGGTCGCGCGAGCGCCGCCGTCCGATCGGTACCAAGAGCATGGCGCTGCGCCGCCAGCATCTCGCGCGCAAGATCGGCCGCATCTTCATGGCGGGGGGCGCGATACTGATCGCCGCGGCGGTTTTCGGGATGGTGATCCAGCCGCTCGGTTTCGCAGGCGTCATGGCAGTCACGCTGCTGCTGATCGGCGTCGCGGTGCTGTTCGGCCGCTCGCCCTTCCCCGAGCCGCGCCAGGCCGATCTGCCCAAGACCGATCTGAAACAGCTTGCCGGCCGTACCGAGATCTGGCTGGAGGCGCAGCGCCCGTCGCTTCCCGCGCCCGCGCGCCAGCTCGTCGACGGCATCGGAGTCCAGCTCGACCTGCTCGCGCCGCAGCTTCAGACCCTCGACGCATCGAGCCCCGCCGCTGCGAACATCCGCAAGCTCGTCGGCGAGGATTTGCCCGAGCTCGTCGCGGGCTATCAGCGCATTCCCGCCGGCCTCCGCACCGAAGCGCATGCGGGCCGCACCCCCGACGAAACTCTCGTCGGCGGACTGACGATGCTCGAACGCGAGATCGGCGAGGCGGCGCGCAGTCTCGCGGCGGGCGAACTCGACAAGCTCGCGACGCGCGAACGCTATCTCCAGCTCAAATATCAGGGCATCGAAGGCGAGGACACGCCCTAGGCCCTAGGTCTGGCGAAATCGCTGCGTCCCCGCGAACCACAGCACGACGATCAGCAACAGTGGCGGCGCGAGACCCCATTGCGCGGGGCCGGCAAGCGGTGCGAGCAGCGACGACGACGACAGCAGCCACAGCGCGGCGAGCAGCGCAGCGATCGCCAGCGCCTCGAACGCGAAGTTCCGCCAGAAGCGCCGTTCGGCATGTGCCAGCGCCGCCTCGACATCGATTGCTCGATCGACCCGCTCCAGGAAAGCCCGGTCTCCACCTTCGGCGCGCGCGTCGTCCGGCGGCGCGAGGAGCGCACCCAGCATCGCGTCGAGGTCCCGGTCGGTCGGCTGCGTCACCCCATGCCTCCTTCGCCGATCATTCTCTGCGCCTTTGCCCGCCCGCGCAAGACGAGCGATTTGAGCGTGCCGAGGGGAATTCCCATGATCTCGGCCGCCTCGCCGTGCGACCAGCCATGGCCGAAGCAGAGCGTAAGCGCCGCGCGTTCTTGCACCGACAGCGACGCGAGCAGGCGGTCGGCGTCGATCGCCGCGTCGCTTGCAGGGCGGGGATCGACCGACGTTGCCGTTTCTTCACTCGCGGCCAGCACCGCGCGCCGCCGCGCGGTGCGCCGCTGGTCGAGAAAGAGCCGCCAGCCGATCCCGGCAAGCCAGGCGGCATAGCTTCCCTGCCCGCGGTAATCGCCGGCGCGTTGCCAGGCGCGCACGAAAGCTTCCTGCGCCAGATCGTCGGCGTCGTTTCCCGCGACACGCGAAAGGAAGGCACGCAGCCGCCCCTCGTGCCGCAGCACGAGAAGCTGGAAAGCCGCGCGATCCCCCGCCGCGACGCGGTGGTTGAGAAGCCGGTCGTCATCGTCACGCAGCGCCGCGCTCCCCGGCGGCCGCAGCGCGCGCAAGGCGGCGGCGATAGAGCAATGCGATACCGACGAAAGCGGGGAACAGCGCGGCGCCGGCCGAGACGCGGATCAACTGTTCATGCCCCTGGATCAGTCCGAAGCCTGCCATCGCAAGCCCGATCGCGAGCAAGACGAGCCCGTTGCGATCGTCGCCCGGCTCCTCGCCGGAACGACCGAAGGCGAACTGCTCATAAGGTTTGTTGAGCTTCTCGATCATCGCGAGCGCCGTGTCGGACTTCGCCTCGAGCGCACGGCGGATCGAACGATGCAGCATCCACGCGTTGATTAACCGGGCGAGCAGGAAAAAGCCGATCACGAACAGCGCGACCATCGTGATATTTTCAAGCCAGCTGAAGAAGTCGCCGCTGATCGCCACCAACTCGGTGGTCGGCGGCGGCGCGGGCATGAACGACGCAATATCGCGCGGGTCGATATAGGATGCGACGTCGGCCGGGCTGATCGACTGGCCGGCTGTCGCCGGAAGGGTGACGGCGGCGGGCGGCGGCGGCGCGGGTGCTGCGGTCCCGGCGGCGGCGGCCGCAAGCAGATAGGTCATAGTCTTCCTCCTTCACGCCCTATGGCATGGTGAAACCACAGGCGGCGACCTCGGACAAGGCGGCCGTGCCGGGCACCGGGGAGAGCCTGTCACGCCGCGCGGGATCGCCGCCGGGACCGGCATGCGCCGATCACAACCTGGACGGCACCACTGCCGCGAGTGGATGCAGGAGGATGAAAATATTCCCTTCTCGGGAATGAGGAGGGTGGACTTACAGCCCCTCGCCGCCCAGCCAGTGCGCGTTGACGAGACGCCGCGCGAGCGCCCCGACCTGGATACGAATGTCGGGCACCGCCACAACCTCCCACAGGTCGCCGCGCGTCATCGGGCCGATCGCGAGGATATTCTCCGACGACCGGCCGTGGGCATCGACGACATGCCCGTCGCGGTCGATATCCAGCCCGAGGCGCAGCGCATCGGGGCGGATGCGCTTTGCGGCCAGCATCCGCTTCACCAGCGGATCGGTCGAACGCAACAGGTCTCCCTGCGGCCCGGTGCAATTGATCATCCGCTGCGTGCGCGTGACAACGGGTTCGTCATCGCCGCGCGGTCGCCACGACACCGCCAGCGCATCGCGCTCCGCAACCACGCCCACTATCTTGCCGGCGCGGAATTCCAGCTGACCCGAAGCGGTCAGCGCGTCGATGCGATCGGCAACTTCGGGCGCAAGCCGGTGGCGATGGACATCCCAGAAGGGGCGCAGATGGCGCAGAAAGCGCGCGCGCTTCTCGGCGTCGGAGGACGCCCACATCATCTGCGTGATCGGCCGGATCGAGTCCACGACGAGCCGCCAGTCGCGCCTCCGCGCCTCCTCGCGCGCCCAGCGCACCAGTTCGGAGAGGTCGGGCGCCGGCTTCGCGAGAACCGGCTTCGGGCGCGGCAGATCCTCGATATGCCGATGCGGGCGCAGACCGCGGCGCGACAGCGCGGTGATCGGCCCTTCATGACCGTGCGCGACCAGCCGCAGGATCACGTCGACCGCGGTCAGCCCCGTGCCGACCACTATTATGCTCGCATCCTTCTCGAGCCCGTCTTCGAACGGCGTGGCCCACGGATCGCCGATATAGCGGTGCGCCGGCAGCCGCGCTCCGTCGATCGCGGGCGGATCGTGCGGCGGTAGATTCCCGATTGCGAGCACCGCACGGTCGGCCTCGATCAACCCGCCGTTGACAAGGCCCAGCGTCACCTGACCGCCGCGCTCCTCGATATCGAGCACTTCATCGTCGACGAGCTTCAGCCGCCGTCCGTGCCGCTCCATCGCAGCGGCGAGTTCCTCGCGCAGATAGCGGCCATAGGTCGCGCGGGTCACGAAGGCAGCGTCGCAGCCGAGGCCGCGCGCCGCCAGCCAGTCACAGAAATGATCGGGCCGGTCGGCAAAGGCGCTCATATTGCCCGCGCGGACGTTGAGCAGATGTGCGCTCTCGCTGCTGCTATAGGCGACACCGGCGCCCATCCGGTGGCGGTCGCGTTCGATCAGCAACACCTCGACATCGGCCTGTTCGAGCAGGTTCAACGCCAGCATCGTTCCCGAAAAGCCCGCGCCGACGATCGCGACGCGGGTCGCGGTGCGAAAGCGCGGGCGCGGCGAATGCAGTTCGGTCGCGATCAGGTTCACCGGGTGACCACATCGCCGGAAACGGTCACACGTTCGAGCGCGCGATATTCGGGCCAATAGTCGCCGACCGCATAATGCTGGGTCGAGCGGTTGTCCCAGATGCCGATCGCGTTCGGCGTCCAGCGGAACCGCACCTGATATTCGGGCACCTTGATCCGGTCGAACAGCAGGCGCAGCAGGCTGTCGCTCTCTTCCTCCGCCAGGCCAAGAATACGCGTCGTGAAGGTGTAGTTGACGTACAGGATTTTCTCGCCCGTTTCGGGATGGGTGCGCACGACGGGATGGCGCACCGGCGGGAAATCGAGCGCAAGCTGCGCCCGCTTTTCTTCGGTGACGCGGCCGCCGAAACTGCGGACGATATCATGCTCGGCCTCCAGCCCATCGATCCGGTCCTTCACCGGCTGCGGCAATCCGGCGTAAGCGGCAGCAGCGTCGGCCCACATCGTGTCGCCGCCCAGCGGCGGCAGGTGCCGCGCGCGCAGGATCGAGGCGATCGACGGCTGCTCGCGAAAGGTCACGTCGGTGTGCCATTTGTTATAAGCTTGAAACGGCGCCAGCGTCTCGGCGGTCAGTTGCACACCCTCGACGCCCTCGATCCGCAATATCTCGGGATAACCGTCGACCGACGGAATGACCGGATGGCCTTCGAGTTCGCCAAAGAAATGTCCGAGCCGGACGTGACTTTCGTGGCTGATGTCCTGATCGCGAAAGAAGATGACCTTGAAGCGAAGCCAGGCGGCGCGCAACAGATCACCCTCCTCTGACGTCAGCGGCCGATCGAGATCGAGTCCCGAAATTTCCGCGCCGATCGTCGGGGTCGAAGGCGAAATCGCGATCCCCAGCGAGCGGGCTGCGTCGAAAATATCGGGGATTTGGGCAAGGCTGGCCATGTCATTCTCCTTTTGCCGTTCGGGCGGACAGCTCGGTCGACTCGGAATACGTCCCGCGACATCAAAGATAATTCAACTAAATTAATTGACAAGTCGTGGCGCGATGGAGCGCGCGAAAGACACGGCGAATTCCCTCGCGCCGGTCAGCAGCGGATACGGACCACCGCACCCGGCCCCGCGTCCCCGATCTCCAGCCGCCATTTGTGCGCAGCGACGATTGCCGCCACCAGGGCCAGGCCCAACCCCGTTCCCGGCAGCCCCGCCGTATCGGGGCCGCGAAAGAAGCGCTCGGTTACCCGCTCGCGCTGTTCTGTGGCAATGCCGGGCCCATTGTCGGCAACCTCGATCAAGAGATCATCTCCGGCGCGCTGCGCGCCAATCGTGATGACCGCGCCGGTCCCGCCATATTTGACCGCGTTGTCGAGCAGGTTCGATACCGCCTGGAACAGCAGATTGGGGTCCGCCTCGATATCGAGCCCCGCCGCGCCCCGGTTTTCTATCCGCTGCCCGTGCGCCTCGGCGTCGGGCGTATGCAGCTCGGCGGCGTCGGCGAGCAGTGTCGTCAGATCGACGCGGCGCATTCCGGTGAGGTGCCGACCGCTCTCGATCCGCGCGATTCGCAGCAGCGCATCGAAGATCGACTGGAGACGTCCGGCCTCGGCCAGCGCCTGGCCCGCCAGCCGGTGCCGCTCGCCTTCGCTTTCCGCGCCGCGCAGATCGTCCAGATCGGCGTGAAGCCGCGCGAGCGGCGTCCTGAGCTCGTGCGCAACATTGTCCGACACGCGCCGCACCGATTCGACCGCCTCCTCGATCCGCCCGAGCATCAGATTCAGCGTCGCGGCAAGTTCGTCGAAATCGTCTCCGGTCCCGCGCAGCGGGATACGCTCCGTGAGATCGCCCGCCATGACGCGCCGCGCGGTGCGGGTGACCGCGTCGATCCGGCTTCCGACCGCACGGCTCATCGCCACACTCCCGCCAACGGCGAGCAACGCCGCAATCAGGATCAGCCAGACCGACCCGATCGTATAAAGCTCGTCACGATCGTCGATTGCCTCGACATCGCGCCCGACGATAAGGCGGGCGCCGTCGCCCAGCCGGCGCTCGACCACCAGCGCCTCATAATCCTGCTCCTGCCCGGCCTGATAAATATCGGCCTCCAGTGTCGTCCAACCCTCGATCGGATCAGCCGGCCAGCTCGGCAGATTGGCGGCGACGATCCGGCCATCGGAAGCGATCAGCGCATGGAAAGGCCGCTTGGGACCTGTCGTCTGCCGCACTTGCAGCGCGCGCAACAGCGCGTCACGCCCGCCGCCCCGGTCTATCGTCGCAAGATCCGCCGCCTCGCGGCGCACCTCGCCGGCGGCGTCGAGCAAAGGCTGGTAAACCCCGATCCAATAGGCCGCGCCGAACAGCGCCGCGGTCGAGGTCAGGAACAGCGCGACATAGATCAGGCCAAGGCGCAGTGTCAGGCTGTGCCTCAGCCCGCCGCGACTCCGCGCGCTCAAGCGCCGACCCGCATGACATAGCCGGTGCCGCGCACCGTGTGGATCAGCGGGCGATCGAAACCGCGGTCGATCTTCTGCCGCAGCCGGCTGACGTGCTGATCGATGATGTTCGTCTGCGGATCGAAATGATAATCCCACACATGCTCGAGCAGCATCGAGCGCGTGACGACGCGCCCCTCGTTGCGCGCGAGATAGGTTAGGATGCGGAATTCGCGCGCGGTGAGGTCGAGCGGCTTGCCCTGTCGCCGCACCTGCTGGCCGAGCAGGTCGATCTCGAGGTCCCCGATGCCGAGCTTCGTCTCGGCGGCGAGCGCCGGGCCGCGCCGGCCGAGCACGTCGATCCGCGCGAGCAGTTCCGACATGGCGAAGGGCTTGGTCAGATAGTCGTCGCCACCGGCACGCAGCCCTGCAACGCGCTCGTCAACCTCGCCGAGCGCACTCAGGAACAGCGCCGGTGTCGTATCGCCGGTCGCGCGGATCGTCTGGACGATCGTCAGCCCGTCGACCTGCGGCAGCATCCGGTCGACGACGATCAGGTCGTAGCTCTCCGACGCGGCGCGCAGTAACCCTGACCGCCCGTCACCCTCGACATCGACGAGATGCCCGGCCGCCCTCAGGCCCTTCTCGATATGCTCCGCAACGCGGGCATCGTCCTCGATCACCAAGATATGCATCGCCTTCGCGATACCGGCTGGCGCGCAAAATCACCACCCGGCCGGCGAACATGTCAAAAATCAAATCTTCGTCCCATCGGCGCGTCAGGCACGGCTGCCATGCCCTGCGGCGGAAGGAACAGGCATGGCGCAGGCGAGACGGCGGACGGACGGGACAGCGGTGGCGCCGCTCTTCGAAAAGACGATGCTGTCGGTGTTCGACCTCGACCGCACGCTGACCCGGTTGCCCACTTACACCCCGTTCCTGCTTTTCGCGATCCGCACCCGCGCTCCCTGGCGCGCGCTACTGCTGCCCTTGTTGCTGCCGGTCGCGCTTCTCTACGCGCTGAAGCTGCTGCCGCGCCGTACGATGAAGCAGGCGATGCACCGCCTCGCGCTCGGCGCTGCGCTCCCCGAGCG
>JAEWIL010000136.1 GCA_023387085.1 Pseudomonadota bacterium
TTTCAGGAACAAGGCCTTGCGAGGTTCGCGTTCGGCGATGCGGACGCGCGCGCCGCGGGCGAGCAGTCGTTGCACGACATAGCGCCCGACGAAGCCGCCGCCGCCCAGCACGGTGATCAATTGTCCGTCCAGCTTCTGCATGATGTCCGCCTGTATCCGAATCTTTGGCCAATGCGCGCGAGCACGCGGGCCTTCCCCATGCCGCGAAGCGGCGCGACGGGCAAGGGGCAGGGGCTGCATATCGACGCGAAACCGCCGGTTGCCGATAAAATATGCATCGATATGCGCGGCGCGGTTGACAAGCCAAGCATGGCGCCGCTAAGCGCCCGCTCCTACCCCGTGCCCAGATGGCGGAATTGGTAGACGCACCAGCTTCAGGTGCTGGCGATCGCAAGGTCGTGGAGGTTCGAGTCCTCTTCTGGGCACCATTTGTTCTTCCGGGGGCGTCCGAGAACGTCCGAAAATCGGGAGATTTCAGCCGTTTATTGTGCTATAACCGTCCGGTCAAATCCGGGCGGATACGGCACCAATCGGGAACAATGAGGGTATATCCGAAGGTATCGTTCTCCGTTCTTTCGCAAGGACGATACCCCCATGAGCACCCTTTTCGCCACCTCAGTTGCGAACGCCAAGCCGCAGGCCAAGGACTATAAGTTGTCCGATGGTGGCGGCCTCTATCTGCTTGTTCGGCCGAACGGCTCCAAGCTCTGGCGCCTCAACTATCGCTACATCGACAAAAATCGGACGTTGGCATTCGGAGCCTGGCCAGAGGTGTCGCTAGCCGAGGCGCGCGCCCGGCGGGATGAGGCGCGGCGCCTGATCGCCTCGGGCATCGATCCCTCACATCAGCAGAAGATCGACGCAGCGCGGGCGAGAGTTGAAGAGAACGACACCTTCAAAACGGTGGCTCTGGAATGGATTGCCAAAAACGAGCGTGAAGGCATGGCCGAGATTACGCTGAGCAAGATCCGCTGGCTCCTCGACAAGGCCTATCCGAAGATCGGCAACAGGCCGGTCGCGAAGATCACCGCCCAAGAGGTTCTGGCGACTCTTCGGGCAGTGGAAGCTACGGGTCGCTACGAAAGCGCCCGCCGGATGCGCAGCGTCTTGAGCAGGGTCTTTCGCTACGCGATTGCAACGACGCGGGCGGAGCGCGATCCGGCCGGCGACCTTCGCGGCGCGCTGACAGTGCCCAAGACAAAGCACCTCGCGGCGATTACGACAGCGAACGGCGCGGGCGAACTCATGCGCGCGATCGAAGGTTACACCGGCCATGCCATTACCTTGTTCGGGTTGCGGCTATCGGCGCACCTGTTCGTTCGACCAGGAGAACTGCGTCACGCCGAATGGAGCGAGTTCGAATTCGACAAAGGGGTGTGGAACATTCCCGCCGAGAAGATGAAGATGCGTCGGCCGCATCGCGTCCCATTGTCCCAGCAGTCGCTGGATCTGTTCGAGGCGCTTTGGGAGCTCACCGGCACGGGCAAATATTGCTTCCCGTCCTTCCGGTCGCCGCTGCGCCCGATGTCGGAGAACACGGTGAACGCGGCCCTACGGGCCTTGGGGTTCGGCAAGGAGCAGATGACCGCACACGGTTTCCGGGCCATGGCGGCCACGCTTCTCAATGAAAGCGGCCGTTTCCACCCGGACGCCATCGAGCGGCAACTCGCGCATATGGACACCGACGGCGTGCGGCGAGCCTATACGCGCGGGGAATATTGGGACGAGCGCGTTTCGATGATGCAATTCTGGTCCGACGAGCTCGAACGACTTCGTGACGGCGCTCGCGTGCTCAAGCCGAACTTCGGTGGTCGACGATCGGCTTGAAGATAGAACCAGATCCGGTTCCAGTTGCGATTGCGAACGATGAAATAATAGAGAGAATGGACGAGCGAATCTCCGAAATGAGAGGCGTGTGACCGGGTTCCGCCACGAATGTCCAGGCCTTTAGCTAAAGGTGTCGGTATGCGCGCCCAACGTGCTTTTCCAATCGCTCGGTCACCCTTTTTGAAGCTTCGACTTTCATCTTAAATTATTATTGAATAATAATTGAATTATTAGATGGGATCAGGATTCTTGTGAACATATTCTTTCCTCGCGACTCATTCCGGTCGCTTTTTGGGAAAGGTATAAATCATGAAAACTCACGACGATCACAGCGACGAACTCATCGATCTCGGCGCGGCCTCGGTGGAAACCAAGGGCGAAGGCAAGATCGATCAGGATCCGGGCGGCAGCCAGCTGCGGTTCGTGACCGGCATCGCTCAGGACTGAAGGCAACGGGCGCCCGGCTACCCGGGCGCCCGCTGACCGCATGCGCATGGCTTATGAAATCCGTCCCGGTCTGCACTTCTGCGAGAGCGGCTCGCGACTGGTATTCCTGGATCTGGACCGCGACCGCTATTTTTGCCTGCCTCCCTCGACCGAGGACGCATTCCGGACCTTCATAGACCCCCAACTCTATTCGGAGGTCGCTATCGATGCGCTGCTGCGCGCGAGGATTGTTCGCCCGGCAGCGGCACCGCATCGACCGGAACCGGCAAGCGTTTGTCCGGCCGTGCACAGTTACGAGCCGACTGGCCCAGCAAAATTCGCGCGGGTGTTGGAGGCGATCTCGATTGAGATGCTTTTCGCGTCGCGGCTACGGCATAGCCGGCTTTCCAGAATCATTGCGTCGCTCGAAAGCCGAAAGCAAAGTCGGCGACCTCCCACCGGTCGATCCGACCGGAAGTCGCGGGAAATCATCGCTGCCTTTTCTGCTGCGAAGCTTTATCGTTCGCCCGCCGGCCGATGTCTTTCGCGATCGCTCGCCCTGGCCAGTCAGCTCGCCGCCCACGACCACGCTTCAACTCTCGTAATCGGCATCCGCGCCGAGCCCTTCGCGGCGCATTGCTGGGTGCAGGCCGGGGATGTGGTCCTGAACGACACAGCCGAAGAGGCGAATCGCTACACGCCGATCCTCGTTATATGATGGCGCCGCGCTTCCTCCTGTCTCTGCCCAAGCATGGGGCCTCGTCCGATACGCGGGGCGAGCTGGTGCACATGGACACGCCGGCAATGGCGGTGGGAAACGAAAAACCGGCCATTTGGCGCAGTGGGGACATGCCTTTCATGCAGATGGCCGGGGTCAGCGTGACAGGACATTTGTTCGAGCGCCGCTCATATGCACCAGTTACCGCGCTACCCGCCGGAGCCGCGACGGAGATTCTGGCAAGTCCGGAATCGCTCGTGCGCAACTACTGGGGATCATTCGTTGCGGTTCTGTCGCGCACAGACGGAGGATTCGTGGTTGTCCGCGATCCTTCAGGTTCGATGCCATGCTATGTGGTGGAGAGGCCGCGTGCGTTCATTATCGCCTCCGATCTCGCGGCATTCGAAGCTGCGGGCTTAGATGTGCGGTGCGTCGCCTGGGACCGACTTTTCGAACATCTTGTCGATAGCAGCACGCGCCGCGCCGATACGTGTATCGAGGGGGTTGGCGAGCTGTGCCCCGGCGCCGCGTGCTGGTTCGGTTCCGCCGGCCGCACGCACGAATTTCTGTGGTCTCCATGGCCGTTCACCGAGGCGGATGTTCGCCTCGACGCCGAAGATTCAGCCCGGGAACTGCGCAAAGTCGTCTGCAAGAGCGTTTCGGCACTTGCGTCGCGCCACCGCCGAATAATCGTCGGCGTATCCGGCGGCCTGGACTCCTCGATCGTTTGCGCCGCGCTCGCCGCCGGAGGACATGATTTCGCCTGTCTGACGATGGCGACAGCAGATGCAAGCGGCGACGAGCGCCCCTACGCGAGGCAGGTGGCTGCGGCGATGGGCGCCGATCTTGTTGAACATCATTATGACCCGGGAAGGATCGATCTTGCGCGCAGCGCTGCCGCTCACCTCCCGCGTCCCGTAGCAAAGCCTTTCATGCAGGAGTTCGAGCGTGCCTATGCATCAGAGGTCGCAACCCGGGGGGCCGAAGCAATCTTCACGGGTAACGGCGGCGACAATGTCTTTTGTTACCTTCATTCAGCTTCGCCAGTCGTCGACGCCATCCGGGAACGGCAGTCCATAAGCACTATTGCCCGGACAATTGGCGATATGTGTAGCGTCACGCAGTGCGATATTTTTACCATGACGCGCGCTACGCTTTCAGCGCTGGTAAAACGGCGAGCAGCCCCGGGACAGGATTTGGGTCTGCTCAACAGGGAGCGATTCCCGCCGAGATTGGCCAGCCCCTTAACCCCCTACCATCTGCATTCGCCTCCGAACCGGCCCGGCGCGATGGCGCATGTGCGGCTTATCACGCGCATCCAGAATCATGTGGAAGGACACGACCGAACCGGCTTTCCGCCGGTCGTTCCTGCTTTGCTCGCGCAGCCCATTGTCGAAACCTGCCTGCGCATTCCACCGTGGCAGTGGTGCCGCGGCGGCATTAACCGCGCCGTTGCACGAGAGGCATTCGGCGAGTTGCTCCCACGCCCAATTATCCGCCGGATATCGAAAGCCGGACCCGAAAGTCTGACTGCGGCGCTGTTCTCTTGCATGAGGCAGCAACTTCGCGACATGCTTCTTGATGGCGTGCTCCGCGCGCAAGCAATCATCGATGCGCGGGCGGTTGAGGTCGCGCTCGATGACCCATCGACCGTCCATGGTCAGATGTTGTTCCGGCTCCTTGAGCTTGCCGATGCCGAGGCGTGGGCGCGATCACGTAGGGCCGGACCCGTCCGTGTTACATCTCGTCATTAGCACCGGCGCCCCCCGCATCGCCTGCCAGCGCCTGTAACGAGCGTCCTTTGTCGGGTCGCAATCGCGCTCTTGTTTCAGCCAAAAGGCGAACCAATCGACGAAGCGGTCGTACATCGCGAGCCGGTGCGCAGGCTGCCACATAACGTGCGGCTCATTCTCGAAGACGAACATTTCCATCGGCTTTCCACGTCGACGGAAAGCCTCCAGCACGTCGAGGCCAATCTTGTACTCGCCAGTTTGAACGAGAATGGGCACGTCGATCTCGTCGACATTCTGAAGCAGCGAGAAGGGCGCCCAATATTCGGGATCTGCCTCATCATAAAGTGATTGTCCCATCTCGCGAAGGTAATTCTCATAGTCGATGCCGCCATAGAGCCCGAGCGACCACTTGTCCTCACAACAGACGCCGAGGGCGGCCACCTTGAACAGTCGGCTGTTGATCAGCGCCCATTGGGTCGCGCTCGTGCCCTCGCTGAAGCCGCTGATGCCGAGACGGTCCCGATCGACAAGACCGGTGGCGATCGCCGCTTCGATTCCGGCTTCGAGGGCCGATTGTACGTTGCGGCGGACAATCCAGTCGCGTCGCGCGAGGCGTCGATATTCGAGTTCGTCCGTCGCCGTCTCGGTACCGGGCGCATCATTCGGGCGGTGAAAGCTGAGCACCGCAAACCCGCGCCCCGCGAGAACATGGATTGGCACCTCGTCGCCCGTGCCGCCGCGAAGAAAACCCTCGCTACGATACTGGACGACGACGAGAGGGTGCTTGTCGCCGGGGCGCGACCCGGGTGGGAGCACAAGGTCCGAATAGCTTTCGATCCCGTATTTCGTTTTATATTTCAGTCGCCGCACTTCGCCCAACCGAAGCGACGCGAACTGGGAATTGGGGTCGAAGATTGTCCGGGAACTGCCGTTTTCCAGACTGATGGCCACGAGACTACGCGGACTCCGGGCGCCTTCGCGGGCGCAGACCATCTCCGCCTCTCGAACCTCGCAGCCGATGAGGGCGTCCGCAGTCTCGAGGATTTTATCAGGGGCGAGGTCGCCGGCTTGCCAGCTGTACAGCGCCGTGTCCGATCGCGCCCATCCGGTGCGGGAAAGAAAATACAGCGTGTTGCCGTTTTTTGACCAGGCGAGGCGGCGGACCGATGTGCAAACCTCAAGCTCGCAGCTCGCAGTTTTGCCGTCGATTCCGATCATGCGAAGGCGTCTGGGTGCGAAGAGAGCCTCGCTGATCGGCTCGCTCCACGCCCGGGAGTCCGATGCGCTTCGCGCAAACAGAAGAGCGCCCTTGGGGCGGTCGGGTTCGGAGGCGGGGGCGATCCGGGCTACCTCGCGCGCACCCGCGGACCGAGCGGTACCGTCATTTCCGACATGAAAATATTGCATCGGAAATGTGCCGAGCGGCAAAGGGTGATCGGCGATCATCGGGCTGAAACGCGCGTCGTAGAGATATCCCGATTTTGATTCCTCCCGAATGGCGGCTTCCTCGGCCGTGATGCGTGGCCGCCCCGCCACGAGGAAGCCGTCGCCGTCTTCCGCCCAGCGGAAATCCTCGACTTCGAACGTGAGGTTTGTGGCCTGACGCGCGGCGCCGCCGGTGACAGGCACAGTCCATATCTGTGCGCTGTCGCCTTCCTGCTTGAGATAAGCGAGCGTGCGCCCGTCGGGCGACCATCGCGGGGTGATGATGCTGGGAATGCCCGAGCGGACGGCGCCGAGATGCCGCAGTTCGAACCGGTCGCGAACGAGCTCACCGCCCCGGTCGAGTTCGCGTGCCGCGCCTCTGCCGCTCAGCGGCGCGACAAGCAGGCGCTGGCAATATCGGTTGGCGTCCGGGTTGGCTCGCCTGACCACGAACGCGATCCATTTGCCGTCAGGCGAAATGCCGAAGGGGCTATCACCTTCATGGGCATTCGGAGCGCCAATATCGGCAATCTCCGCCAGATCGCGAGCCGAAATTGCGCGCTTCTGTGAAGCAGACACCGGTGCGCCAACCTCGAAAGGCGCACACGGGTCGGCAGTCGTGAGCGGGGCGGTTGTGGCGGCGGCTACGGCCAGCGCGCTTATCGCGTTCAGCATCACCAGCTCCGCGAGATTTTGAGACCGACGACGCGGCCGATCGGCGAGAAATTGGTCGAATCATAGGGCGTGTCGCTCGAACCCAAGGGGCGGATGCGGGCAGGTTTGGCATTGAAGAGATTGTTGATGACGATCGAAAGGTTGAACAGGGGGGCAGCGGTAGCGGTCTGACCGACATCGATCCGCGCCGAAAGGTCGACGCTTGTCAGCGATCCGATCTCGACCGGATCTGCAAAACGCCGATCTTCGACCCCGCCAACATAATTCATATAAGCGGACAACATGAACGCGTTCCCGGTAAACGTCGCGCCCGCGCGCCCTCGCCAGTGCGGAGGGTTGTAGAGTTGCCCCGCCAATTCGGTTCTCGGCAGCGCCGCCGTGATCAGCTGGTCGCTCTTGAGGTAGGTCGCGGAGCCTTGGAGGTCGAACCGCTGTCCGGCTCCGAGTTCGATGCCATAACGCATCGCGAGATCCACGCCCTCGATGTCCTGTCGCGCGAGGTTGCGGTTCCTGTTGTCGATCAGGACGACGACGGATGCAGGATCATAGGCTTCATCGGAAAAGTTGGTGAGCCCATATAAGGAGCCTCCCACCAAGTCGTCGAGCGCAGTTGCAGACGGATCTCGGTCGAGCAGACTTGCATAGCCGGGGTTGCTGAGGGCGCTGCCGATAGAACCCGAGACGGGCTGCGCCACGCGGTCGCGATAGCGGACGTTGAAATAATTGGCATCGATGCGCAGCCCGTCCAACGCCGGGGGATGGATCCCGATGCCGACCGACCAGCTCCGCGCCCGTTCGGGCTTGAGTTCGGGGTTTCCGCCGCTCGTGTAGAAAACGGTTCCGGTCGGTGCCAGGCCGTAATCGGAGGCATTGAGCAGGTAGGTCTCATAGCCGACATATTGTTGGTAGAGCGACGGCGCCTTGAATGAGCGGCCCCACGATGCCTTGAACGAGACGTTTGGATCGGGCTCGTAGATGAGCCCGAACTTCGGCGTCGTTACCTTGCCCATCCCCGGGTAATTTTCATAGCGGGCGGCGGCGGTGACCGTCAGACGGCGCAGCAGCGGCAGCTCTTGCGCCGGACTGAACAGGGGAAGCTCGACTTCGCCGAACAAATAGTGGCTGTCCTGGCGCACATCGAACGACCCGACAACAACGCCGTCGTTCAGCCGGCTATAGTCCATGCCGTTCGACCTGTAGCCGCCGCCAAACGCTGCACGAACATCGCCACCCGGCAGCGCAAGCAGCTTCCCGTCCAAGATAAGCTCGGCGGACAGGGCGTCGTTGCAATAGCAGCCGCTCGTTCGTCTGCCGATGCCGCCCGGTGGCGTTATGAGCGTGTCGTAGCGCGCCTTGTCGCGGCCAAAGGCCAGCGATGCCCGCGCGCGCCAATCGCCGCCAAGTTCGGCTTCGAGCTCGGGCGCTATGCTGAAGCTTTCGCTCTTCGGCGCGAAGATCGTGCGCGTGATGCCCGCCGCGGCGCGGCTGCCGCCTATCGTCAAAGAATTCCGCCGATTGTAGAGTCCGTCGATCCTGAAGGTTATGTCCTCGGAAATCTCCTGCTGCCCGGTCAGAAGAAGGCTGTGCTGCCGGACGCGGGGGTAGATCGAATTGCCATCGGGAAGCGATGCCGCGAAATCGCGCTGCCGCCCGAAGACCGCTGAATTTTTCGCGAATTGATAGGACAGCATGACGCCGCCCGACCCCCAGCGGCCCCCCGCCGTGGCATCGACGCCCTGCTGGAAATATCCGCCCGAGGTCGCGGTGCCGAGACGTGCCGAGGTGACGAGGCCATCGAAGTCGCGCCGGAGGATCACATTGGCGACCCCGGCGACTGCGTCGGAGCCATATTGTGCCGATGCGCCGTCGGGCATGATCTCGATGCGCTCGACCGCGGCGACCGGAATAGCCGAGATATCGACCCCTCCGAACGCGCCATCATAAGGGAGGCGGCGTCCGTTGAGCAACGTCAGCGTCGCGTCAGGGCCAAGTCCGCGCAGATTGAGGTGCGAAGCGGAATTGAGGTTCGTGTTGATCAGACCGGCGCCGTTTCCGACACCGGGATTCTGACCGCCGGTGAAGTTCTGCGGAATCGATCGCGCGACCTCCCCGAGGTCGCGCTGGCCGGCCCTTTCGATGTCATCGCGTCCGACCGAAATGACGGGTGAGGTCACGCTCGCGCCGCGGATATGCGTGCCGGTGACGACGATTGTTTCGGAGGCGGCGTTGCTTTCCGACGTCGCGGCGGGCGCGGATCGACGGATGATGATAGAGTTCCGTTCGAATTCGGCCTCGAGACCGCTGCCTTGCAAAAGCAGAGCTATGGCGCGCTGGACGGTCATATTGCCGTTGAGCGCGGGAGCTTGGAGGCCCTCAAGATCGGTAGCGGACACATAAAGCTCGGTGCCCGCCCGCGTGGCGACGACGCGCAGAGCGCTGCCGAGATTTTGCGCGGGCTGATCGAATCTATAGGTGGTCGCGGCCTCGTCGGCTTGCGCCGGCACGACGAGTGCGATCGCACTTGTCATCAGGGCCGCGCTACAGGCTCGCGTGAATCCGGTCGTCATTGGTAACTCCCCCAAACTGGCCGTGCATTGGACGCAGGCCTTCTGGGGAGTTGTGACGCGCTCGGTGGGCCTACCTTAGTCGCGGCCGAAAAAAATCATCATTTGGTCAAGTGACGACCATCGGGCCGCTCGCTGATGGTGAGTCCGAACAAGTCCGAGATGCGCTTGGCAAAGACGTCGGTATCCTTGAGATAGAAGCGACCCGAGATGTTGAGAGCCGCTATGGAAGGGTCGTCCATGATGATCGGACGGATAGCATATCGATTGGCCTCGGCGACAAGCGATCCGAGCGAGATACGGTCGTATTCGGCCCAGCCGCTCGGCCAGTCGCCAGGCGTCGGCGCGGCGACGGCCTTTGCGGGTTCCGCCTGACCGCCACCGGTAGATAGGACCCGCATTTCGCCAGCGACAATAGGGAACGGGTTGCCGTCTCCGGTCGCCGTGGTGCCAACAGGAAACGCCGACGCTTGTCCGGCCAGAACTGCAACCTCGCTGCGATCGTCTTCTGCAGTGAGATCAAAGACGGCTTCTTGCGTCTGCACTGCTGCTCCGCCCCCGGTCGCTTCCGCGATGAAAGGGCGCTTCTCCCGGACCACTGTCAGGCGGGCGCGGCCGTGCACAAGGCGTACGCGCCGTTCTCCCGCCGAAAAGGAAAGCTCGAGGCGCGTGTCCGTGTCCAGAATGGCACTCGATCCGTCGGGAAGCCTGAAGGTGCGAATTTCGCCGCGCCGCGTCGTCAGCGGCTCATTCGCATATGCGCTGGGCGCGATGCCGGTCGGTCCGAGTGATGATATGCTGAGGGCGCCGACGCCAGCGACGATCAGCAGGGCGCCCGTGACGACGACGCCCCAAGTCATTCGCCGGCCTGCGGACGCGCGTCGCCGCCGGGCCTCATCGGATCCGAACCGCGATGAAGTTTTCAATATAGCGGACGCATTCATCGCCCGCGAGACCCGCTCATAGGCATCGCGATGCGCGGGCGCGGCGGCGAGCCATGCCTCGAATTCGGGGCGGATCGCATTGGCTTCCTCGCCCCGCATTTTTACCAACCAGGCGCGCGCGACCTCATCCACCGCATAATCGCCATCGCGTGCGCTCATCGGCCGGCGTCCACCGCCTTCGAAATATGGCCGAGCGCTTTCATCATATGATATTCCACCGTCGCGACACTGATTCCAAGCTGCTCATGTATCTCGCGGTAACTCAGTTCGTCGACCCGGTGCATCAGAAATACGCGCTGCGTCTTGGCGGGCATCGCATCGACCGCGGCCTCGTAGAGCCGCATGAGGTCGCACGCTTCGAGATTCCATTCCTGCTCGGGCGGGCAGGGGGCGTCGCATTCGTCGAGGAACGGCAACATGATGGCCCCCTGCCGCCGCTTCCGCCGCGCGCGGTCGATCAGGAGATTCTGCGCGATCCGCCGCAGGAATCCGCCCGGATTAACGAGCCGGTGCCGTTGTTCGCTGCCCGCGGCGCGCGCGAACACCTCCTGCGCGAGATCCGATGCCTCCTCGGTCCCCGCCTGTCGCCGCAGGAAGCCGAGCAATGCGGCGCCATGCGTGCGAAACACGTCGTCGAGGCTGGCGTCCGCCGCGTGCGGCATCGCGTCGCGCTCGCGCCGGTCGTCGGGCGGCAAGGGGAGTGAGGACGAAAGCCGGCACGAAGGCCGTTCCACCGGCAGGGTGGGAAGGGAGGAAGACACGCCGCGATCCGATTGGCACGACGACAGGATCGGCCCGGGCCGATTGTCGGTCGTTCAGCGCTGCGCCGCCGTTCTGGCGCCAAGGCGCCACTATCGGGTTCGGCCGCCAGACCTTGTCGGACCGGCGTTCATGATGGCTGGCGAAAGTACACGCGGCGAGTTGCCAGCTCAACGCCGCGCGCCGGAATCATGACAAGACCGGCCCTGAAACACAAGGCCGTTACTGCCCGGCAGCGTGTCTACGGCGCGCCGGATCGATGCGGTACGAATGCGGGACTGTCATTCGGAAAGGCGCCCGATATAGGCGGCCGCCTGATAGGCACGGCGCTCGTGATAACGGAGCAGGACGTTACGCGCATCGCTGGAAACTTCGCCGCCGGCGAGCGCAGTCTCGAGCGAGGCAAGTTCCTCTCCCGTGTCCGCTAGGACGTCGGCATCGAGACGGCGCGCCAGATGCAGCCGGTCATTCAGCGATGCGATCACCGCGGCAAGCTCCCCATTGCCCGAGCGGCGCGCGGCAGCGAGAAAGATCGCCGCGGTGCGGTCGGCCAGATCTGCCGTGGCGGGAATTCCGCCGGTGCGAGGGCCACGGGCAGTGGCGAGCGCGGCGAGCAGTAGAATGAGATTGAGCTCGAGCATGTCGCGCAGCTCGGTTTCGGTGAGACGGTGGACGTGAAAGCCCTCGCCATAGCCGAAATCGACCATGCGCTCGCCGGCGAGCCGGTAGAGGCAGTCGCGGACTGGCGTCACGCTGACCCCGAGATCGTCGGCGATGCGCGAGGATTCCAGCCGCATGCCTCCCGGCCAATCGCCGACCATCAGGCGCCGCTTGATCGCGTCATAGGTCGGCTCCATCACATTCGCCGGGCTCATCGGTCTCGCTCCGCCGCGGCGAACTCGGCGACCGCGGCGGCCTGGTCGGGGCGCAATGCGTCGATGGCGCCGAGGCGGACTGGAACGTCATCGTCGAGCAGCACCGACGGGCATTGCCCTTCGTAATTGCCGAGATTGGGGCGATGCTGGCGATAGCCGGCAAGGGCGGCAACCTCTGGAGTGAAATGCCGCGCGACGGCGGGCGGGTAGGCGAGCCAGGGATTTTCATAGGGCTTCAGCCAGCCGAGGCTGTATCCGATGATGAGGCCGCGGCGAACGCTGCTCGCAAGGTTCGCGCCCGCGCCATGCGCCGTCGAGCCGAGAAAGATGATCGCCTGCCCGGGTTCGCAGATCATCGTGCGCGGCGCGCCGGGATCGTCCTTGGCCATGCCGGCGGGGCCGTGGCTTCTCGGATAAATTTGTGTCGCGCCATTCTCCGCGGTGAACGAGGTTAGCGGCCACATGACGTTCACGAGAAATTCCTGCTCGCCCTTGGAGGACGGCCACATGTCATGGTCGCGGTGCGGGAATTGCCGGATCTCGCCCGGGTGAATCTCGATCGCCTGCGCGACGTTGAGCTGGATAGTGTCGCAGCCCGGCCCGAGTATCTTCTGAACCGCCGGCAGGATCACCGGATCTCGTGCCAGATATTGAACGCGCTCCGAATGCTTCAGCATTCCGCCGATCCGCTTGGTGCGATTGCCGTAGAAGGGACCCTCGCAGAAGGGCGTCACCTCGAACAGGGGATCGAGTTCGTCCGACAGGCTCGTCAGATATTTGCGTGTCCGGCACGAGCGAATGATCGCATAGCCCTGTTTGAACAGCGTCGTGACCAGTTTGTCGACTGCTTCATCGAGCGAGACGGGCCGCCTCATCGGACTGTCTCCCCGCAGAGCGTTCGTCCGCACGCGCTTGCGGGGGCTACATAGATGCCGGTGCGTGTGAGATCCGCGATCGTACCGCTATCGATGCTGATCCGTAGCGCCCTCAAGGCGGATTTTCCAGCTCCGCGCGGCTCCCCGAGCGCCTCGCATCTCCAGCCGAAGGCGGCGATTTTCTCGAACCAGCGCTGTTCGGCGATGGCGGTATAGTCGGTAATGCCGTGGCTTATGGCGTGGTCGGCGAGGGCGGAGACGAGCTCGTCGCGCGCGATGCGGCGCGCGGCGGCGTCCTGATCGGGATCGATGCAGAAGCGGCTGATCTCGCGGATTGTCTCGCCGCGCGGCACGCCCGCATCGCAAAGATGCGGATAGAGATCGCCAAGAAGATGGGACCGCTGGGTCGGGAGAATCCGCGCCGAAGCCCGGTGCCGCCCGTCTTGCCCCATCAGGATGATATAATCGGCATCGGGTGTATCGAATGCATCAAGCTCGTAAAGGCCGGCGAGAACCGGCAGGTCCCAGCCGAGCTGGTCGATGAATACCCGCTTACGGGCTGCGTACATCGCGCGCATGGCCGCATCCTCCGGCGCGGCCGGCGCCGTCGTTTCTTCGATTGTCATGTCTTTTCCTCGGTTTGTGAGAGCCGGGATCAGACCATGTTTTCGGGTGCAGCACCCATACCAAGAAATGGGGATGGTTTGGCCGGTTCGGGCCTTGCCATCCCCCGCGGCTTCACCCGTGCCACCAGTCGTAGACGTCCGAATATCCGATGACGCCGTCGAACAATGCGCAGACAATGAGCATCTGGCGGCAATGCACGTCATAGCGCGTACGCGCCGTCTTGAGATGCTGGTTGACCGTTTCCTCGCTGATGCCGAGGATCGCGCCGACCTCGCTCGCGGTCTTGCCGCGCGCCGTCCAGAGAAGGCACTCGCGCTGGCGTTCGCTCAGCACCGGGCGCCCCTTGGCAGGTAGCGCGCCCACGAGCCGGCGTGCGTGGGTGAGGGCGAAAGCGCCGACGATCTCGGCGATATGGAGCATTTCCGCCGGCAGAACCTTGCCGGGCCCTGTCGCGAACGAGCAGGCCCCGCTGGCCTCGCCAGGAAGATGGCGCGGAACGGTGAACCCGTCGGCAATGCCGTTCTCGCGCCCGACAGCGAGCATCTGGCGATCGCGCTTGGTGAGGGGGACGAGGCCTGCGAGATTCCGCCATTCGAATCCCATCATCGAGCGTTCGCCGGCTCTCCGCACGGGATCGGCCCCGGCGAGATCGAACTCCACATAGGTCTTGGCCCAGAGCGATGGATAATTGTGAACGAGCAGCGAGGCGGGCGCGCCGGTCCCGCGCCGATCGTAGGCGAGCGCGAAATGATCGAAGCCGAGCCGCTTCGATACATGGGTAAGCGCGGCGAAGAGCTGCGCCTCACTTCGTGCGCCCGCGATCTCGGACGCATATCTTTCTATCAAGGTGAAATCTTTCATCGATCGTGCCGGCCGCCGGTGCGTGCCCAACCCGCCTTCCGACTGACCGCTCCGCTATCCGCCGATCCCGGTTCCTCTCCGGGCGCGGCGAGGGCAATTCGCGCGATTGGTCCTGTCATCGGGAGGCCGGCTCTTGCCGCTGCCATGACGGTTCGATGACAACCGGCTGTCGGGATGTAACAAATGCCATGCCCGGCATAAAGTCGGGCGACAAGACAATCGGCCCCGAATCTGGTGGTAATTCAGCAGGTTCGGCGGCCCTCATCTGAGACTCGCGTCTTGGCGGCGCCGAGGCGCCGACGCGATGGAGATGAGGACACGTGCGCCGCTATTCGTCGTGCGTCTCGAAGAACACGGTCAGTCGGTGAAGGGTATCGGGCGACAGGCTGATGAGACTGCGCCGCCCGTCAGCGGGATCGCTTTCGCGGACGACGAGACCGGCATCTTCGAGGCTCTGGACGATGCGCAGGCCGCTCGTTGCCGAGAGGCCCGAGGCGATGCCGAGCGAACTTGTCGAAATCGGCCGCTCTTCCGCCTGATGGATGAAAAGTTCGATCAGCATGTCCCACGCCGGCTCGCCGAACAGATGGTCCGCGCCAAGCAACTGACGGCGAAGCAGCCGGCGCCGCGCCGTACGGCGCGCATTTGCGAGCGCCCTGTCATTTCCAGCGGCGTCCGCCAGACGACCCATGCCGGCGGATGGTTCGCGCTCTTTCCCTTCGTGGCCGCCGGAATGGGTGTCGCTGCGCAGTTCGAGCGGTTGCTCGCTGCGTCCGGAGTGTGGCTGTCGCTCGGCCAGAATGAAGCGATGCTCGGTTGCAGTGACGATGATATGCTCATCGACTTCGATGCCGAGCGCCTGTCCCAACGCGACGAGGCGCGATGTCACCGCTTCGTCATTGGGGCTGGGCGTCGGATCGCCGCTCGGGTGGTTGTGGACGAGGATCATGGCCGAGGCATCGAGTTCGATGGCGCGCCGGATAATCACCCGCGGGTAGAGCGCCAGCTGTCCGACCGTTCCGCGCTGTACCGTCTCATCGGCGAGAAGATTGCGCGAGCCATTGAGGAAGAGGATACGCAAATGTTCGTCGGCGAGGCTGCCCATCGAGGCTTTGAGATAATCGAGCAGTGCGGTCTGTTCGGGACGGATCGCGCCGCAGGACAGCTTCGAGCGCATCGCCTCTTCCATCGCGGCGCGCGCCGCGAGCAAAAGCGGGGCCACCGCGCTGCCGCGGCCCGTTATGCGTTCGATCGTTTCGACATTTTGCGACCAGATGCGCGCGATGCTCTGGAATTCGCCGAGCAGGCGAGCCGCTAAGTCGTCTGCGCGATCGGGCTCCACGGCCGCGATGAGTTTTGCCAGGACCGATCGCTGCCGCTGCGTTCGAGCCGCGCGCGGTGCCGCCAGGTTGCGATGATGAGAAGGGGCGGGATCATCCACGAGGCGGCGACCTGCATCGTGAGATAGGCCGCCGGATGCAGGGTCACGTCGAGAAGCCGACTCGTGTGCGCGAGCAGCGGCAGGAAATGGAGGACGGCGGCGCACATGGGCCAGAAGCGATGCGCACAGAGCGCGAGCCAGATCGTCGACGACGCGCCGAAGAGATCGATCGCCAGATGACCGGTATCGAGCGCCATGAACTCGGCCGCCACGAACTGGTGCAGCAGGCCGTCGGCGCCGACCATCGTCAGCGCGATTGCCGCCATCGCGCGCTCGGGGCCGCCGCCGCGCCAGGCCGCATAACCAAGCGCAACCAGCAGAAAAGCCAGAAATAATAGCATTCGCATCGCCCGAGCTTTTCATGCCGGTTGCCCCTGGTCAATCTCGCTCAGGCGGCGGCGTGGAGGTGCCGGCCCGCGGGGCTCGCGAACTCGGGGCATTCGTGAAGATCGTAACCGGCGGTCTCCTTGCCGATCTCGGCAAGCTCGCCATGGACGCGAAGGACGTCGCCGCTGACGCCGAGGAGCGCGAGCTGCGCGGTCGCGAGCCGCTTCATCGTCGACTGGCCGCGCACGGGCGGAACGCCGCGGATATCACGGCGCGCGGTCGCGAGTGTCGTCATGAGCGAAGAGACCGCGACCAGCGCGTCGTCGATCCTGAATTCGGCCTCGGGCACTTCGCGCACAAGGCGGGTTGCGATAATTTGAACTGAACTGGGCATGACTTCTCCTCTTGCGGAAAGCGACATTTCGCTCCCGCTGATCGCGGGTTGCGGTGAATCAGGATCAGCCGGAGATCAGCCGCGTGAGCGATTGACCGATGGCAAGGCCGGCGAGAATGAGGAACAGGACGGCGACGAGTATCGCGGCCATGATCATCCAGCGCGTCCTTGGAGCGTGGTCATGGCTCCATAGATCCCCGAACGGCGGTGACGTCACCGGCGACCCTTGGCTGCCCGGCGTGCATTCGTTGAGCGCTGCCGACGCGGCGGGGTCTCCGTCCGGAAAGTCGGATGGCATGAGCGGCGTCGATCTGGGAACCAGCACCGGATCATATATGATCCGATCATATGTCGCCTTGAGCGCCGCGTAGCGTAGCGCCGTATCGTCGCGGTCCGCCGCGCCAAGGATCGTGCGCGCTGCAGCGAGACGCTGATCGACCGTCGGTTTGGCGATGCCGAGCACACGAGCGATCTGTTTCGATGTCTTCCGCTCGAGAAGCAGGTCGAGGCACGCACGCTGCTTGGCGGTCAGGCGGCGCCACCGCTCGGCGTCTTCCTGATTGGGCGACCGGTTCTCCATGTCTATACTCTTGTCGAAAAGACGCGCGATGCAAGAGGCTTAACCCAGGTTAGTGAGCGACGACCGACGCCGTCATCGCCCCGCTGTCGCATCAAGCTTCCCAATATCGGGCAAGGGGGCACCCCGTTTCTTGGTATGGGGCGTGGTGGCCCGATGGCTGCACCGTCGGCGGCGGAAGGGGTGGAGCGATGCCTCACGCGGCCGACATTTTCGATTCGAACGCCGTTCCGGTTGGCGCGCGCCGCACCCGCGAGAGGCGCGCGGCGAGACGTGCACCGAGCGGCAACTGCCCGATGCGTGCTGCGCGCGCGATCCAAACAAAAATCCGGCGATGCCGCTCGATCGCCTGATCGATGCGCATCGACGATCGGTCCGCACCGCCGGAGGCGGGGATGCCATCCTCGCGGCGACCATCGATGCGGTCGGCGAGCTCGGGTTCAATCGCGTGGCGCTGGTGCAGATGGCCTGGTTCGTCCGGCAGGAGCGGCAATATGTCTGCCTCGACAATTATGGCGAGTGGCGCGACATCTTCATCGCCCGCAACTATCATCGCCTCGATCCCGTGCACCGCGCGGCCTTGCGCACGAACCGCTGCTTTGCCTGGAATGAACTCGGCTCGATCCTCGGAGTGAACCGCCTCCACCGGCCCATTTTGGCCGAGGCCGCGCGGCACGGACTTTGCTCCGGAATGACGGTCCCGATCGCGGTTCCGGGCGAGCCGCCGGGTTGCGGATCGCTCGCCGCCGCCGGCGCCGCCCTCCCGCCGCGCGAACATTGTCGGGCCGCGGCGTGGATCGTTGACGAGGCCTTCGCCGAGGTGCGGCGCGTCTTCGGATTACCCGTGGTCGATGCGGGAGAGCCTCCCGTGCTGAGCCCCCGCCGCCTCGAATGTCTCCGTCTCGCCGCGCTCGGATATTCGGACGCGCGGATCGCGGAGCATATGGGAATCGCGATTTCCACGGTGCGCACGCACATGAAATATCTGCGCCAGGCCTATGACGTCCGCTCGCGGACGCAGCTTGGGCGCCTCGCTCAGCGACTCGGTCTGGTGGATGTCGATGACATTATTCCCCAGAAATGAGGATGCCCGGCTTGTCCTTATGCTGCTCCCTTTGCGCGCTCACGGCAGAGGAGCATGCGCATGATCAGATATACGAGCCACGCGCCGCGCGGAGCTGGCGCGGCAGCCCCGGGCGGCGCGAACGGGCAAGCGGCCCCGCCGCAGCGGAGCGGCCGCGGCGACCATCCCGGCGACACGGCGGTCGCCAGGGACAATGCTCAAGGCCCCGTCGATGCGGGGCGGCCCTATCTCAATACCGCGCAGGCCGCTTATTATCTCGGCATCGGCTGGCGCAAGCTCATGCGTCTTCGCGTCGCGGGTGAAGGACCGCGGTTCCGGCGGCACGGGCGTCTGATCGTCTACCATCCAGCCGACCTCGATGCCTGGTCGCTGTCGACGAGTCCGACCCATGTTTAGGCGCATGGGCGAACGCGCCGTCCGGATCGCGAGGCGATTGCGGAGCGATCCATCGTCGGGGGCATGGCGGCGGCAGTCCTTCGGGTGGGCCCCTGTCGTCGGTGCTCTTGCGGGCCTTCTTGCCGCGACCACAGTCGTGACGCCGCGGCCTTGGCTGATCTGGAATGTGTCGGCGAGCGCGCCGCTCGGTCTCTATGCCGTCGAAGCGGGCGCGCCGGCACGAGGCGATCTCGTCGCCGCCCGGGTGCCCGCGGCATGGCGTGCGTTTGGCGGGGCGCGTGGGTACATCCCCGTCAACGTACCGCTGATCAAGCGCGTTGCGGCGCTCGGCGGCGATTGGGTGTGTTCCGATAGCGCGGGAATTTGGGTAAACGGGCGCTTCGCAGCCGCGCGGCGCCTCGTCGACGGTGCCGGATTGCCGATGCCATTCTGGCATGGCTGCACGCCGCTGGCGCCCGGCGAATATCTCCTCCTGATGAACAAGGCGGATTCGTTCGATGGCCGATATTTCGGCAAGACGGGGCCGGGCGACATCATCGGCAAGGTCGAACTCCTCTGGGAGCGCCGAAAATGAGCCGTTTCGCAACGGTCGCGGCGACAGCCGCCCGGGCGTGGGCCCGCGCGATTCTCAATCGCGTCTCCGCATTCCTCGGCATATTTCGCGCGAATCGCTTGCGACGGGCGTGGTATGGACAAGGCCGAGTCCGCATTCATGGGGGCGCAGCCGCAACGTCGGGATGCGCAAGCTATGCCCAATTGCGGCTCGGGATCGCTCTCGCTTTTCTCTCCACCATTTGTGGCACGCCCGCCGCGATTGCGGAAGATTTGCAGGGAGGCACCGCAGCGCGCCTTGCGCCTTGGCGCCCTTACATCGACGAAGCCGCCGGCCGCTTCGGCGTCCCTGCGGCATGGATCGAGCGCGTAATGCTGGCGGAGAGCGGCGGCAGGACAATGCTGCACGGGCGGCCCGTAGTGAGTTCTGCCGGCGCGATGGGGCTGATGCAACTGATGCCGGGCACCTGGGCGGAGATGCGGCAGCGATTGGGGCTCGGCCATGATCCCCACGCGCCGCGCGACAATATCCTCGCCGGGACATTCTATCTTCGCCTGATGTACGATCGCTTTGGCTATCCCGGACTCTTTGCCGCCTATAACGCCGGCCCGGCGCGCTACGCCGCCTATTTGAACGGGAAACAGTCGCTACCCGGCGAAACGCGCCTCTATATTCGAAGGGTGGCGGGTGTATCGGCGCCCCCCGTCGGACCCGCCATCGTTGCTCGCGGGCCTGCGCACACGGAAAAGCGCGCGGTGATCGAGCAGCAAGATCCTATGTCCGATGGTGGCGAGCGCAGCGGGATGGGCATTCTGTTCTTCATCCGGCGGTAGCTGCCGAATGCATCGAGCGAGCGTCTGAATCTCTGGCCGGGCGGGCCCGGCAGAATGAGCGCGCCCAAAATGAGCGTGCACTGGCGGCGGAGGCCGCCGCCAGAGGCCGCGCTTTCTCCTGAAGGCGCGCAGGCGCTCTCGGACTCGCTATCTTGGCGGCGCAGCGGCGCGCCTCCACGCCGGGTAAACTGCGCTGCGCGCAGTTCCGCCCATGGCGATGCCATGGCCGACCCGTCGCGTCCGCGCGCACGCCGCCCCGCCGGCGGCTCGCCGAGGGGCCGCTATCATCTGACGGGCTGCGCCCGCGCCAGGGGCCGTGCTGGCCGCTCCGGCATCAACGAAACGGACGGCGAATGAACGGACCGCGGCCGACCGTCCGTTGGCCGATCGGATCGCGGAATGGGCCGCAACGGCAAGTTCCGTGCCGGTCGCCATGGCGTTTCGTGCGACATAATCACCCCAAAGTGTCGCCCGCGCTGGCCGCGCGCGGCGGCGCTCGATGGACCGGCGCAC
>JAEWIL010000157.1 GCA_023387085.1 Pseudomonadota bacterium
ACGGCGGGGCGGGGTTCCTCGAGTAGGGGGCGCCGAACTTCGGCGCCCGGGCTTCGGCAATGCCGCCCTTCCATCCCTGGTCGAAAGGCTGACGCCTCAGTCGTTGCCGCCCGTCATGTCGCGCGCCGCGACATAACCGAAGGTCATCGCCGGGCCGATCGTGACCCCTGCCCCCGGATAGCTTTCCCCCATCGCCGAGGCGGCGTTGTTACCGACCGCGTAAAGACCGGCAATCACCGCGCCTTCCGCGTCGAGAACGCGCGCGCGTTCGTCCGTGCGCAGGCCGCCATTCGTCCCGATATCGCCAGGGTGGATCGGCATGGCGTAGAAGGGGCCCTCCTCGATGGCACGCAGGCAGGGGTTCGGCTGCTGGCGCGGATCGCCGTACATCTTGTCATAGGCGGCCTCGCCGCGGTGGAAGTCGGGATCCTCGCCCCTTGCCGCATTGGAATTGAAACGCGCGACGGTCGCGGCAAGCCGCGCGGGATCGACTCCCATTTCGGCCGCTAGCGCTTCGATGCTTTTTGCCTTCTTGAGGATTGAACGAACCTCGCCGCGATGGAGCCAGTCGGGCATCAGCGGATACAGCGGTCCCATCGGGAACTGGTGGCGATAGCGGTGGTCGAAGACCATCCAGCTCGGCTCGGCGTCGCCCTGCTCGCGCTGCCGCCGCGCCATTTGCTGACCGACGATATGATAGGATGCGGCCTCGTTGAGATAGCGCTCGCCCTTCTGGTTGACCATGATGCAGCCGGGAAGCGCACGCTCGATGGTGCATAGGCGTCCCCGGTCCTCCCCCGGCACGTAGAACACCGGCGCCGCCCAGGCCGACTGCATGTTCATCGTGCCGGCTCCGATCGCCTCGCCGGCGCGAATGCTGTCGCCCGTATTGCTCGAAACGCCGCCCGAATAGCGTGCCTCGGGATAGAGCGGCGCGTTCTGCGCGCGCATATCGGCATTTTTGTCGAAGCCCCCCGCCGCGAGGATGATCCCCTTGCGCGCCGCGATGCGGTACGGCTTCCCCTGCCGCATGACCACGGCCCCGGCGACCCTGTCCCCTTCGCGAACCAGGTCGACGAGCGGCGTCTCGAGCCAGAGCGGGACATTCGCCTCTTTGAGCGCCATCCGGAGCGCACCGGTGAGCGCGTTGCCGAGGGTGAGCCGCCGGTCCTTGCGCGACGTGAAGCGGAACGGCCAGTCGAACCAGTAGCGCGCGAGGTTGCGAGCGAGGTTGGTCATCCAGCCCTTGCCGCGATAGAGGAGCTCATAAGTCTCGGTGAAATGCCAGTTGAGATAGCCGAACAGGCTTGCCGCGGGCGAAGGGAAGCGCTGGGTGCGAATGTCGGCGCCAAGCGGTCTGCCGTCGAGCGGCAACGGAAGATGGGTGCGGAACCCCGTCGGCGACCCGCCCGGATTCTCGGCGTGATAGTCGGGGTAGGGAAAAGCCATATATTCGATCGGGCTGTTGGCGGTCAGCCAGCGCAGCATCGGCGCGGCATTGTCGACATAGGCACGGATGTTGGCATCCGGAACATTATCCGCCGAGAGCGCTCGCAAATAGGTGAAAGCCCCGTCGAGGTCATCCTCGAAGCCCGCGGCGCGCGCGGCGTCGCTCCCGGGAATCCAGATGCCGGCGCCCGAGGTGGCCGAAGTACCGCCCCAGAGCCTGTCCTTCTCGATCACCAGAACTTCGGCGCGATTCTTCGCCCCGACCAGCGCCGAGAGCATGCCGCCGGCCCCCGACCCCACAACCAGGATATCGACCGTCTTGTCCCAAGCGCTCATGCTGTTCTACCCATATGAATGACCGGGGCCGCGGCTCGGCCGACCCCGGGAGCAGAAGCCTGGCTCTCGCGCCGCCCCGCGCCGGAAGCACGAGGGGCGAGACATCGCGCGCTCGGCGTCCTCCCCGGGTCGCCTGCGGCCCCCTGTAACGCATTTGTTGCATAAGCTTGCCATAACTACAACATCCTGCGTAGAATGATTGCCAAGATTCTACGAAAAGAGATGGGAGAGCGATGAAAGAGCTGGAAGGCAAGGTCGCGCTTGTGACCGGCGCTGGCCAGGGAATCGGCCAGGGAACCGCCTTTGCGCTTGCCGCGGCCGGGGCGGCCGTGGTTCTCGCCGGCCGGACGCTCGACAAGGTCGAAGCGGGAGCGGCGGCCATTGCGGATCGCGGCGGCACCGCGCGCGCCATCGCCTGCGACGTCAAGTCGGCCGAGGACCTCGCTGGCGCCGTTGCCGCGGCCGCGGAAAGCTTCGGCGGCCTCGATATTGTCGTGAACAATGCGCAGGAGGTCCCGCTCGGGCCGCTCGACGAGGTGAGCGACGAGGCCTTCACGGCGGGATTCGTCTCGGGGCCGCTCGCGAGCTTTCGTCTCATGAAGCTCGCCCGGCCGCTTATGGCGGCACGGGGCGGCGGCACGATCTTCAACTTCGCCTCGTCGGCCGGCATACGCTGGGACATGGCAGGCTACGGAGCCTATGGCGCCGTCAAACAGGCGACGCGCGCGCTTACCCGCGCCGCCGCGTCCGAATGGGGCGGCGAGAATATCCGGGTGCTCACGATCGCACCCCATGCCGAGTCTCCCGGCCTCAAATGGTGGATCGAGAACAACCCCGGCGAGGCGGAAGCCTTTTTCCGGACGATCCCGCTCGGGCGTATCGGCCGCCTCGAGGAGGATATCGGGCGGGCCATCGTGGCGCTGTGCGGCAGCGACCTTTCCTATCTGACCGGCGCGACCATCCCGCTCGACGGCGGACAGGCCAATTTCGACTGAAGGACAGCGGGCGTGGAAAAGATCGTGGCAGCGCTCTGGGCACCCCGCGGCGAAGACCGGGCCGCCTTCGGCGCGCGGCTTGTCGGCGAGCTTCCCGCAGCACTGATCGCTGCCGGGGCGACGGGGATACGCATCAATATTCGCGATGCCGCGGTCGAGCCGGCGGCGGCGCTCGTGCAGCAGTGGCAGGCGCCCCAGCAGGACGCTGTCGTCCAGTTCTGGCTCCCCTCGTCGAATGCGCTGTTTCGCAGCGGGATCGACGAGGCGCTTGTCGCTCACAGCGGTCTTTTTCACGCCTGGCTCGTGACCGAATCGACGATCATTCCCAATCAGGCGCATCCCGCCGTCCCCGGCACACGCTGCGCGGGCTGGTCGCAGGCGAGCTTCATCTCCTTCCGACAGGATATGGACCGCGATGAATCGGTTGCGCACTGGCACGCGCATCACACGAAGGTCGCGATCGAGACGCAGGCGAATTTCGAATATGTGCAGAACCTCATCGTGCGCGCGCTGACCCCCGAAGCCCCGGCCTATGACGCTTTCGTCGAGGAATGCTTCGCGCTTGCGGCGATGACCGATCCGGCCGTGTTTTTCAACGCCGTCGGCGATCCCGACCTCTTTGCAGCGAACACCGCCCGGATGCTCGAGAGTTGCAACGCGTTCATCGATTTCGCCCGCATCGATATCCTTCCCACCAGCCAGTATAATCCGGCTGGCTGAACGGGAGCGGCCGATGGACCTCACGCCGACCATCGTCAGCCGCGAACCTCTCGCATCGGGCCGCGTCGAGCTCGTCGAATGGACCTGGCCCCGGCTCTTCGAATTCGAGCACACCGAGCCCGAGCTCATGCTCGAGATGTCGCTGCCACCGCATTCGGCCGACGCCTCCGCCTGCTTCCCCGACATCGCGCCGGGACAGCGCTGTTTCATGGGCACGCTCTTCGTCCGCTATCCGGGCATCGCGCTTTCCGGCCGGTCCGAGGCCGGCCGGATCCGGGGCCTTCGCTATGTCTTCGACGCCGACGCCGCCGGCAGGATTCTCGCGGGCTGTCCCGAGCCGGGGATCGATTTCCTCCAGTCCCTGCTCAACATCCGGAGCGACACGCTTCGCTCGCTGATGCGCTTCACCCAGCGCGAACTTACCGGACGGACGGCGCGGTCGACCGCGGCGCTCGAAGCGCTGATGCAACTCGTCGCCATCGAGCTCGCGCGGCTGTTCGAGAGGCAGCAGGACGCGAATGGCTGCGGCCGGCTCGCTCCCTGGCAGTTCAGGCGGATCCGCGAACGCCTCGATGCGCAGGCGGAGCCGCCGACCGTCGGCGAACTCGCGGGGCTCTGCGGCATCAGCGCGCGGCATCTGCACCGGCAGTTTCTCGCGCTGACGGGCAAGACCGTCTCGGCCTATATCGACGCGCGCCGCATCGAGCGCGCGAAGGAGCTGCTCGCCTCGCGCGAAGCCTCGATCAAGCATATCGCGTCGGCGTGCGGCTTTACCCATGGCGCGAGCTTCTCGCGGGCCTTCCGCCGCGCGACGGGCCTGACGCCGCAAGGCTATCGTCAGCGCACCTGCACGAACATCACAAGCGAAAGAGGACAGGATCATGGCTGAGCCGAAAATTGCACTGGTCACCGGCGCGAGCCGCGGCGCCGGAGCGGGCATTGCGCGCGGCTTTGGAGAATTGGGGTACACCGTCTATGTCACCGGCAGGACGGTGACGCCGGGGGACGCCAAGGGGTGGGATGGATCGGTGCTGCCAGGAACCGTGGAAGAAGCGGCGGCGGCGGTGACCGCAGCCGGCGGCAAGGGCATCGCGGTCCTGTGCGATCATGGCGACGACGATGCCGTCGCGCGGCTCTTCGCGCAAATTTCGGACGAAGCGGGCCGGCTCGACATTCTCGTCAACAATGCGGCCTATATCCACCACCAGCTCATCGAGAAGAAACCCTTCTGGGAAAAGGAGCTCGACGCCCAGAAGATTCTCGATGTCGGCCTTCGCTCGGCCTATGTCGCCAGCTGGCACGCCGCGCGCCTCATGGTGCAGAGGGGGAGCGGCCTCATCGCCTTCACCTCCTCCTTCGGCGCGAGCTGCTACATGCACGGTCCCGCTTATGGCGCCCAGAAGGCCGGACTCGACAAGCTGGCCCACGACATGGAGCATGACCTGCGCGGAACCGGCGTTGCCGCGGTCTCGCTCTGGCTCGGCCCCCAGGTCACCGAGCGCTCCGAGATCGCCCGGCGCACCAACCCCGAACAATATGAGGCCTTCATCGCGATGGCCGAGAACCCGGAATTCGCCGCGCATGTTCTCGACGCCATCGACCGCGCTCCGGATCGCGACGCCCTGTCGGGCGAAACACTGATCTTGGCCGAGATCGGAAAATCGCTCGGCATCCAGGACCGCGGCCATGATCGCCCGTCGCATCGCGAGATGCTCGGCAGCCCGCGCGCCAAGAATCCGGCCGCCGTCTATTAGGCAAGGAAAAGGGCGCGAGACCTCCCGCGCCCTTTTCGTCCCGGGTTTCCGAAGATGTCAGGCAGGCGGCGTCGGGGATCCCGGCAGGCCCATGTAATAATGGCCGGCGTTCATGCCGCCGTCGACCGAGAGTTCGGTGCCCATGCAATAGCGCGCATCGTCCGACGCGAGATAGGCGGCGGCGGCGGCTATGTCCGAGGGTTCGCCCGCATATTGGGCGGGATAGATCCAGTAATTCTTGTCGTAGACGTCCTTCGAGACATTCATCGGGTTCGCGAGCGGCGTGTATATGCCGCCAGGATGAATGGAGTTCACGCGGATCTTGCGCGGACCGAGTTCGAGCGCGAGCGCCTTGGTGAGACCGCGTACCGCGAACTTGGTGGCGCAATAGACCGATACGGCATTGGCGCCCGCGATGCCGTCGGCCGAACTCATGTTGACGATCGCACCGCCGCCGGCGCGTTCGATCGCCGGAATGACGGCCTGGCAGCCGAGAATGACGCCTTTCAGATTGACGTCGATCAGCGTGTCGATCTGCTGGTCGCTATAGTTCTCGAAGCCGGAGAAGAAGAGCACCCCGGCATTGTTGACGAGAATGTCGAGGCGCCCGAACTTCTCCTCGGTCGCCGCGACCGTCGCGTCCCAGCCTGCACGCGAGGTGACGTCCTGGTGGAGAAAGGCGACGCCTTCGCCAAGCTCGGCGGCAAGCGCCTCGCCGGGCTCGTCGAGAAGGTCGGTGATCATGACGCGCGCGCCCTCGGCGACGAACCGGCGGACGATCCCCTCGCCGATCCCGCGCGCGCCGCCGGTAACCAGAGCAACCTTGTTTTCGAGCCTTTTCATAGCCTGTCTCCCGTGAGAATTTGGCATCTGCCTACGCGCCGCCAATGCACGGCGCAATACGCATATTTCAAATATTTCAGAATGAAGTTGAACAAACGCGGATCAAATTCTATCACAAACAACGCATATCGATGGAGGCTGCATGACTGTAAATCCGCAGGTCGAGGCTCTGCTGGCCGCGATGGCCACGGCTCCGCGGATCGACTACGGGACCGTCACCGCCGCCGAGATGCGAGCGCTGTATGACCGTCCAACCGGCCTCGCGCCGCCCCCCGACGTCGCCCGGACCGAGGACATCGTCCTCGCGCTTCCCGGACGCGACATCAACGCCCGTCTCTATGTTCCGGAAATGTCGGGCACAAGCCCTCCCCTCACCCTCTTCTTCCATGGCGGCGGCTGGGTCATGGGAACACTCGACACGCACGATGCAACCTGCCGCGCGCTCGCGCGATCGAGCGGATCGGCCATCCTGTCGGTTGCCTACCGGCTTGCACCCGAGCATCCCTTCCCGGCCGGCCTCGAGGATTGCTACGACGCCCTGCTCTGGGCCGCCGGCGGCAGCCGCCTCGGCGGTATCGACACGGCTCGCCTCGCCGTCGCGGGCGACAGCGCCGGCGCCAATCTTGCCGCCGCCACCGCCATCCTCGCCCGGGACCGGGGCGGCCCGCCCCTCGCGCACCAGCTCCTTGTCTATCCCGTCGCCGACCGGAACTTCGAGCGGGATTCCTATCTGGCGTATGGCGGCGGCGATTTCTTCCTCACCACCGAGGCAATGGCCTGGTTCTGGGATGCTTATCTGCGAGGCAGCCGGTCGAATGACCTCCATCTCGCGTCGATCATCGATGCGCCGGACCTCGCGGGGCTACCGTGCGCCACGATCATCGCCGCCGAATATGACCCGCTCCGCGACGAGGCGCTCGACTTTGGCGAACACCTCTCGAAAGCCGGAGTGCCGACCGAGGTGTCGGTCGCGAGCGGCATGGTCCATGGCTTTTTCAGCCTCTTCGACGCCGTCCCCGACGCGCTTCAATGGATCGAGCGCGCCGGCAGTCGGCTACGGAGCGCACTGGCATGAAGCGGCTCGATACCACAGAAGGCCTCACGGTCAGCGCGACCAATGCCGGGCTTGACGCGGAGGCGGCGCGGCCGCAAGCCGTGGCCGGACATGTTTCGCGCAAACGAGGGCCCATGAAAGCGAATATCAGTTTCGATGCAACCGATCATGCAATCGTCGGCCAGCTCCGCAAGAACGGGCGCGCGACGAACCAGCAGATCGCCGAAACGCTCGGTCTCACCGCGACGACGGTTTCGACGCGGATCCGCCGCATGGAAGAGGCGAACCAGCTCCGTGTCGTCGCGGTGTCGGATTTTTCGGCGCACGGATATGACCTGCTTCTCAAGGTCGCGATCGAGGTCGACGGCAGGCCGGCCTCGGAAGTCGCCAACGATCTCGCCAAGCATCCCGAGGTCTTCGCGGCGCATCTCGTGACCGGACGCTATGACATCGACATGCTCGTCGCCCTGCGCGAGTTCGACGATCTCTCGAGCTTCCTGCTCGAGAAGATCACCCAGGTTCGCGGCATCCGCTCGATGAACCCGTCGATCTTCGTCGACATCATCAAATATCAATTCGACGTCGCGCCGATCGAGACGGGGAACTGACCATGGCCGCTACCCAACTCGACGATCTCGACCTCCAGCTCATCAAGCTCCTCTCGCACGATGCGCGCGTCTCGAACCGCCGCATCGCAAGCGAGCTTGGGGTCACCGAAGGGACCGTGCGCGGCCGGATCAAGCGGCTGCAGGCGGAAAAGCTCATCGCCTTCACGGCGATCACCGGCTTCGAGATGGTGCGCAAGTCGCGACTCGCCTTCATCAGCATCCAGGCCGAGATCAGCCTCGTTCGCGACATCGCGCGCCAGGTCTCGGATATGCCGCAGATCAACGCGGTGATGGTGATGATGGGTCAGTTCAACATCCTTGCCATGTGCCTGTTCGAAGAGCTCGAGGTGCTGGTCGACGTCGCCTCCGACCAGATCCTAGCCTTGCCCGGCGTGCATCATGTCGAAACGTCGATCGCGGTGAAAACGGTCAAATATAATGCGCGCATGGCGAAGATCACCACGCCTGTCGTCCTCGCCGACGACGAGTAGCGGCGATCAGATCGCCGTCGCGCCCCCGTCGATGACGAGGGGATGGCCGGTGACGAAGCTCGCCGCGTCCGAGCAGAGCCACAGGACCGCCTCCGCCACCTCTTCCGCATGGCCCATCCGGCCCATCGGGGTCATCGAGTCGATGAGCTTGCGCATCTCGGGATCGGCAACGAGCGGCGCGGTCATCGCGGTCTCGATCACGCCGGGGCACACCGCATTCACCCTGATTCCGGCCTGTGCCCAGCGCAGCGCCGCATGGCGTGTCAATCCGATCACGCCATGTTTGGAGGCCGTATAGGCGGGCTGCCCCGGGTTGCCGACAAGGCCGTTGATCGAGGAGGTGTTGACGATCGCTCCGCCGCCGGTGCGCAGCATTGCCTCGGCCTCTTCGCGGATACAGAGCATGACCCCGGTGAGGTTGACCCCTAGGCTCCGCGCCCAGACGTCGTCGTCATATTCATTGGCCGCAAGACTGTTGATACCGGCATTGTTGAAGGCGCAGTCGAGCCGGCCGAAGAGATCCACGGCCGCGGCGACCATAGCCCGCACCTCGCTCGCCTGACTGACGTCGCAGCGCTGAAACGCGGCCTGACCACCGGCAGCCTCGATAAGGCCGACCGTTTCCGCCCCGCCGGCCTCGTCGACGTCGCTCACCAGGACGGCAGCGCCTGATCGGGCGAATGCAATCGCCGCAGCGCGGCCTATGCCGCTGGCGGCCCCGGTAACCAGCGCGACTTTTCCGCCCAACCCGTAATCGATCATGTCCCTCTCCCATATTGTCGTAATTGAGCCTGTAATATGCGACGCAAATATGAAAGACAATTCATCATGAACATTGATTTGCGCACATCACCCTGGCTCGATATCCCCGTAACGCTGGGTGAGCTGGAGCTCGCCAACCCGATTGTCATGGCGCCGATGACCCGCGATCGGGCCGGGTCCGGCGACGTCCCCACCGGCGATATGGTCGAATATTATCGCCAGCGCGCGGGCGCGGGGCTTATCGTCACCGAAGGCACGCAGCCCTCGCCCGAGGGCAAGGGCTATTGGCGAACGCCCGGCATTTACAGCGAGGCGCAGATCGCCGGATGGGCGCGCGTCGCCGAAGCGGTGCATGCCGAAGGCGGCCGTATCGTCATGCAGTTGATGCACTGCGGGCGGGTCGTCGTCGCGGCCAATCGCGGTTTCGAGGGGGACGTCGTCGCGCCATCACCGCTCCCCTGCCCCGACCAGGTCCCCGGACCCGATGGCATCCCCGCCGACACGGCGATGCCCCGCGCGCTCGAAGAGGGCGACATGGAAAGGGTCGCGGCGCAGTTCGCGCAGGCCGCGCGCAATGCCCGGACCGCCGGCTTGGACGGCGTCGAGCTTCATTGCGCGAGTGGTTATCTTGTGAACCAGTTCCTCAACCCCGCCAGCAACCGGCGCAGCGACGCCTGGGGCGGCGACGCCGAGAGGCGCGCACGCTTCCCGGCGCTCGTTATGGAGGCACTCACCGATGCGATCGGCGCGGGCCGCGTCGGCATCCGCATCTCGCCGGGCAATCGCTACAACGGAATGGACGTGTCCGATCCGGAAAGCGACTTCGCGCCCTTTCTGAAAGCGGCAGACCGGCTTGGCCTCGCCTACCTCCATCTGCTCGACATGAGCGGCGAGCGATTTGACGCCCGGGCGCTGGTGCGCGCCCACTGGTCGGGGCCGGTCATCCTCAACAATATGCTGACGCCCGCGAGCGCGAAAGCCGCGATCGCCGAAGGGCGCGCCGCTGCCGTCTCGTTCGGACGTGCGTTCATCGCCAATCCCGACCTCGTCGAACGGCTGCGCGCTGGCGCCCCGCTTGCGAAGCCGGATTATGCGCGGCTCTACACTGGCGAGGCCAAAGGCTATATCGATTATCCCCGCTGGACGGATTAGCGGGCCGCGCCGGGGACGCGGGCCCCGACCATCAGGCGTCGAGCTGAACCACCTCGTTCACATGGCCTTCGGGGTCGATCACGAAGGCGACAGTGATACCGAACTGGTCGATCCGACGGATGGGTTCCGGGACCGTTCCGCCCGCCGCCTCGGCACGTGCGACCAGCGCCTCGATATCGGTCGTGGTGAAGCCCTGAACCGACTCGCCCGCAAGCGGGCCTTCGCTACCCAGATATTTGATCAGCGTCAGCGACGGACCGCCCTGGTAGGTCGCCTGATAGCCGATCTCGCTGATGTCGCGGCCGAGCATCCGGTCCTCGTGCCGGAAGAGTTCGACGATGCCGAACACCTCCTTGTAAAAGGCGTCCATCGCATCGAGATCGTGCACGAAGACCTTGCTGAAACCATATTGGGCGTCCTTGGTCGCGCCGAACGGGCGGGCCTGATCCATGTCTTGTCCTTCTTCTCTTGGGGGTCTGATCGGGTTCAACTCGCCGCGGGAGGCGTCGCGCCCCAGGCGAGGTATCGGGCGAAGCCATCCTCGGCGATTTCCTCGGTGAGGAAAGAGGTGATGCGGCTTTCGGTTTCCTCGATCCACCAGCGGCCATCCCGCTTCCGGTAGATATCGCTATATTCGACGGCGAGGCGCGTCACGCTGCTCGATGCCAGAAGGATGGTGCGAAAATCGAGCGACCAGAGCCCAGTGGCGGTGTCAGCACCGGTGATCTCGATCTCGGCATTATGGGCATGATGGATATCATAGACCCCGCCCTGGCACGCCATCTCGCGGTAGACATCCACGAAGGCGTCGCGGTCCTCGAAGATGTCGAAGCCCTGATAGGCAATTCGCACCCGGCCCGGCAAGAAGCTGTCGCGCACCCCCTCGACCTCTTTGAGGTCGCAGGCGCGCAGATAACGGGCCTTGAGCTTGCGAATGGCCTCGACATCCTCGAGACGCGCAATGCGTGCCTCCAGGGCTTCGATCAATACGCTCATCCTGCTCTCCCATTGCCCCTGAAAGCAGGGATCTTCAGCAATACCCTGCACAGAGAATTACGCAAATCAAGGTCATAATAGAACCGTTTGTCAATTTTGCGTCGCCAAGACAAGCTTTACACCTGCATTCTCGATCATAAGTGCTGCGTCGTGCGAGAGGCCGTCGTCGGTGATCACCATGTCGACTTCGCCCAGACCGCAAACGATCGCACCCGAGGACGACCTGAACTTCGAGCTGTCGACGAGCAGGATCAGCTCCTCGGCCCGGTCGATCAGCCGGCGTTCGGCGGCGACCAGAACGACATCGGCCTGCATGACGCCTTGCGGACCCACGGCGGCGGCGCCCATGAAGAGCTTGGGCGCGTGAAAGCGCGGCATCGAATCCTCGCCGGCCGGGGCAAGGATGATATTCTGCTCGCGAAACAGCGTCCCCGAAGGCACGAGGATATGCGTGCCCTTTTGCGGCAACAGCGCATCGACGATATGGAGCGAGTTGGTCAGGACCTGGAGGTCGAGACCTTCGAGATGCGGGCACATCTGCAGCGTCGTCGTGCCCCCGTCGATCATCACTCCCTCGCCCGGTTTGCACATCGCCGCTGCGGCGCGCCCGATCGCCCGCTTGGCCGCGAGGTTGCGGGTAATCGCCTCGTCGAACGGCGTGCCGCTGAGACGCAGCGACGGCGCCGCCGCCACATCCTGGTCCGAGGCGAGCTTCGCGCCTCCCCGGACCCGGCTGAGCCGGCCCTCCGCGGCAAGCCGCGCGAGGTCGCGGCGGATCGTTGCCGGCGATGCATCGATACGCGCTTCAAGATCGCGGTAGCTGATGAAGCCCCTCGGGCGGATCGCCTCGAGAATCGCTGCCTCGCGTTCGGCCGAATGCATCTTGCGCGCCCTATCCCGCCTGCCGCTCGGCGTCGATCTGCTCGAGCGACTTGCCCTCGTTGCGCGGCGCCCAGATGTAACCGATCAGGCCCGAGGCGACGAGAAAGCCGGTGAGGATCCACGCGAGCGTTTTGAAGTCCGCCGACGCGAGCGCGGGAACCGCAAGGCTCCAGATGCCGAGACCAACGCGCACGACGGCGAATGTCGCTCCTTGCGCCGTCGAGCGGATAGCGGTCGGAAACAGCTCGGCGCTCCAGAGCTGAAAGAAGCTTTGCGCGCCGAACCCGCCGGCTATGCCCATGATCGAGATGTGGATGATGACGATCTCGAGCTTGAAGCCGAAGATCGCGAGTAGCGCCATGCCCGCCACGTGCAGCGCCGCCGAGATGCCGAAGAGCGTGCGCTGGTTGACCTTGTCGGCGAGCGTCATGAAGATCGCGAGGATCGAGACTATGCCGATCGCGAAATAGCTCGCCGGCAGAACCGTTGCCGCCCATTTCGGCAGATTATTCTGCTCGATCAGATAGGGAGTGAAGAAGCCGTTGTAACCGGCCCAGAGGTTCCAGAACCCGTACATGGCGATGAGATAGACCATCGAGCGCAGATAGCGGGGGCTGAAGAGCTGGCGCCAGTCGATGCTCGCCGAAGCGCCGCCGCGCGCGTCGCGGCTTTCCTCCCAGCGCTGCGATTCGCGCATGCGCGAGCGCAGGAACGTCAGACCGAGCGCGAGGATGGCGAGATGCGCGAAAAGCCAGCGTATGCCCGTGATGCCGAAAGGCTCGAGGAAATAGGCCGCGCCAAGCACCACCACCGGCCCCAGATACCAGAGGATCTGCGCGACGCCCGAGTGCGCACCGCGTCTGGTATCGGGGGCCTGCTCGGCGATCAGCGACCAGGAAGCCGGAATGTCGGCCCCCACCGCGAGACCGACGAGGAGGAACCCCGCTATGATCATCCAGGGCGCGCTCGCGAAGACGAGGAAGAGCATGCCGAAGGCGTAGAAGAGCATGTCATACTGGTAGATGCGCTTGCGGCCGTAGCGATCGCACAGCCAGCCGCCGACGAGCGCGCCGATGCCTGCCGAAATCGCGTTGGCGCTGAACGCGCCGATCAGGCCGATGAAGCTGTCACTGAGCCCGTAGATGTCTTTCCAGAGCGCAAGCGCCACCGAGCCCGCGACAATCGACCCTGCGTCGATATAGTTCGCGAGCCCCGCGAGGATCGTCGCGCGCCAGCCTTCCTTGCTCTCGTCAACGCTCATCTCAATTCCCCTCCACCAATATTGTCTTGTCGATATTCCCCACCTGCGTGACGCCGGTCAGCGCCATTGCCACCCGCATTTCCGCGGCGATGATCTCGAGCATGTGGACGATGCCGCGCTCGCCGCCCGCTGCGAGCGCCCAGGCCCAGGCGCGCCCGAGCATCACCCCGCGGGCGCCGAGCGCGAGCATGCGCACGACATCGAGCCCCGAGCGGATGCCGCCGTCCGCCAGCAGGGTCAGGCGGTCGCCGACCGCGTCGGCAATTGCCGGAAGCGCGCGCGCGCTTGAAGGCACCCCGTCGAGTTGGCGCCCGCCCTGGTTCGAGACCACGAGGCCATCGGCGCCGAGCGCCGCTGCCTCCCGGGCGTCCTCCGCATCGAGAATGCCCTTGACGATCAGCGCGCCCTCCCATACGGCGCGGATCTCTTCGAGGT
>JAEWIL010000234.1 GCA_023387085.1 Pseudomonadota bacterium
GATCAACACTGGCAGCTTTGTGTCGAGGACCTGACCCGGCCAGATTGTCACGGTGATCGGATTCCAGTTCGCCATCGCGAAAATAACCAGCACGGCGGTCAGCAAGACCCAGATAATCGTCCGCAGGATTCCCACTTTGCCTTGCTCCTCCGTCGGCCTTTGACCGACCCTATGACAGATTTGCGCGCGTTTCCAGCCTATGCCTTGCCAAAGACGCGATCGAAGATCGTGTCGACATGCTTCATATGATAGCCGAGATCGAACAAGGCGGTCAGCTGGTCGGCGGAAAGCCGCGCGGTAACGTCGGCGTCAGACTTGAGCAGGTCGAGCAGCGACAGCTGGCCGTCCGATTCCCATACCTTCATCGCGTTGCGCTGAACGAGGGCGTAGCTCTCCTCGCGGCTCGCGCCGGCCTGGGTCAGAGCCAGAAGGACGCGCTGCGAGTGGACGAGACCGCCCATGCGGTCGAGATTCTTCTGCATCCGCTCGGGATAGACGAGCAGCTTGTCGATAACGCCGGTCAGGCGCGCGAGCGCAAAATCGAGCGTGACCGTCGCGTCGGGGCCGATGAAGCGTTCGACCGACGAATGGCTGATATCGCGCTCGTGCCACAGCGCGACATTTTCGAGCGCCGGGGTCACGGCGCTGCGGACCATCCGCGCGAGGCCGGTCAGATTCTCGGTCAGCACCGGGTTGCGCTTGTGCGGCATCGCCGACGAGCCTTTCTGGCCGGGCGAGAAATATTCCTCGGCTTCCAGCACCTCCGTGCGCTGGAGGTGGCGAACCTCGGTGGCGAGACGTTCGATCGAACCCGCGATCACGCCGAGCGTCGCGAAGAACATCGCATGGCGATCGCGCGGGATGACCTGCGTCGAAACGGGCTCGATCGAAAGGCCGAGTTTCGCCGCAACATGTTCTTCGACACGCGGGTCGATATTCGCGAAGGTGCCGACCGCGCCCGAAATCGCGCAGGTCGCGATTTCGGCCCGCGCCGCGACAAGACGCGCCTTGCAGCGGTCGAACTCGGCATAAGCCTGCGCGAGCTTCAGTCCGAAGGTCACGGGTTCGGCGTGGATGCCGTGGCTGCGGCCGATTGTCGGCGTCAGCTTGTGCTCAAACGCGCGGCGCTTGATCGCTTCGAGCAGCGCGTCGAGATCTGCAAGCAGGATATCGGCCGCTTGGGCCAGTTGGACGGCCAGACAGGTGTCGAGCACGTCCGAACTGGTCATGCCCTGATGCATGAAGCGCGCTTCGTCACCGACATTTTCCGCGACCCAGGTCAGGAACGCAATGACATCATGCTTGGTAACGGCCTCGATCGCGTCGATCGCGGCGACGTCGATCGTCGGATTGGTTGCCCACCAGTCCCACAAGGCTTTCGCCGCCGATTTCGGCACAGTGCCCAGTTCCGCAAGCGCGTCGGTCGCGTGTGCCTCGATCTCGAACCAGATGCGAAAGCGATTCTCCGGCGACCAGATCGTCGTCATTTCCGGTCGGGCATAACGGGGAACCATTGTATTTCCTTTTCTTTGTCCGGGCACGAGATCGCAAAATCCGCTCGGGATCGCGACAAGGCGCCCCCTAGCAGGGGCAAGCGGTTTCGCCAATCTCCCGCCGCCCGCAACTTTCGGCAAATCGGGCGGGTTGCTTCATTACCCCTTCCCAGTCGGCTGCGAACCAAGCCTCGCCGCCACCAAGCCACGGAGCAACCGGATGTTGAAATACGCAATGTTGATCGGCGCAGCCGCCGTCAGTTTTCCTGCCATCGCGCAGACGGCAGAGCCGCCCGACGGACAGCCCGCCCCCATGCAATCGGAACCGGCGCAGCCTGCGCCGACGCCGGATCCGGACAAGAAAGCCGAGACCGATAAAGCGCAGCCCGTGCCCGACACCGCCCCGACGCCGGTACCGGATACGACGCAGCCGGATCCGAACCAGCCCGATACCACCCCTGGCGACGAGCCTGCTCCCGAAGCCGAATCGCCCCCGCAGTAAGCAGGAGAAAATATCATGATGAAGCATCTTCTTATCATCAGCGCGGCAGCCATCAGCGTCCCCGCTTTTGCTCAAACCGCACCCGCCGCCGACCCGGCATCGCCCCCGCCGACCGAGCAGCCGGATCCGTCGACGAGCCAGCCGACCCCGACGCCCGCACCTGACAATAGCGGCACCACGCAGCCCGCCCCCGCCGACAACGCCACGACGCAGCCGGCTCCGTCAGGCACCGCAGCAACGCCGGCTCAGATCGCTCAGATCGTGAACACCGAGTTCCCCACCTATGATGCGGACAAGAACGGCGATCTCAATCAGGCTGAATTCGCGGCGTGGATGAAGAAGCTGCGCACCGCGACCGAACCGTCGGTCGACCCGGAATCGGAGCAGCTGAAGACCTGGATCGGTCAGGCCTGGACCGCCGCGGACGCCGACAAGTCGGGCGCGGTGAGCAAGGATGAGCTGACTGCCTTCCTGTCGCGCGGCGCTTGATCGCGAGCGTACGCTCCAAAATGGAGACAGAGCCGTCGGAGCGATCCGGCGGCTCTATCCTGTTCGGGACCGCTCAATTCGCTCTCGCGGGCTGAACGACGGCGACGACCGAAAGCGTGCGTTCGTGTCCGTCGCGGTCGGGCCAGGTGATCGACTGGCCGCGCCTCAGCCCGATCAGCCCTGCGCCGACCGGCGTCAGGATCGAGAGGCGCCCGGCGTCGATGTCGGCGTCCTGGGGATAAACGAGTTGGATGCTGCGAACCGCGCCATTGGACTCGTCGAGGAAATCGACGCGGCTCGACATGGTCACGATGTCCCGCGGTATCGCGGCGGCGCTATGGATCGTCGCCCGTGAAATTTCTTCGGTCAGCAGGGCGCTGACCTGCGGCATGCGCTTTTCGACGCTCATCGCGAGTTCGGCGAGAGCGTCGGCCTCGACATCAATCATATGAATGGACGGCCGACGGCGCGGCTTTCGGGTGGTCATGGTGCTGGCTTTCCGCAAGGGGAGGAGAAGCGCGGCGCGCTTCGCTACTCTGGAGAATTCGGAATTTCACCCCGGGTTTCGGGGCACGATGCACCGGAACCCGGGGCTAGATGCCCGCGAGAAGCTGACCCCCGTGAAAACGGAATCGAAGATGGCGGCGCCGAATCTGCATGGGCAGATGATGGTGCGGCCAGTGCCATAAGTAAAGCCGCGTCAGATCAACCCCATCGCACGCAGGCTGCGGTACTCGGACCCGCCGATAATGATATGATCGTGGACGACGATGCCCAGCTTCCCCGCGGCTTCGGCGATATCGCGCGTGATCGCGATGTCCTGTCGGCTCGGTTCGGGGCTGCCGCTCGGATGGTTATGGACGAGGATGATCGCCGCTGCGCTCAAATCAAGCGCGCGTTTCACTACTTCGCGAACATAGATCGCCGACTGGTCGATCGATCCTTCGCTCGCCACCTCGTCGCGGATCAACATGTTGCGCGAATTGAGGTAGAGGACGCGGACCCGCTCAATGTCGGAAGGCCCCATGTCGGCGCGCAGCCAGTCGAGCAGCGCATCCCAGCTCGACAGCAGGGGTTTGTCGCGGAATTCGCCTTTCAGCATCCGCAGGCTGGCGGCCTGGACGATCTTTAACGCCGCGACTGCCGTATCGCCCATGCCGTCGACACGGCGAAGCGTGTCGGGGTCGGCAGCTATCAATTGGGCGAGCGAGCCGAACTCGCGGAGCAGCGCCTTTGCCAGCGGCTTGGTGTCGCGGCGCGGGACGGCGAGGGCGAGCAGATATTCGACAAGCTCGTAATCGGCGAGCCCCTCGGCGTCGTCGAGCAGCCGCGCGCGGAGCCGCGCGCGATGTCCTGAATGATCGGGTACCGGTGTTTCCCCCATGGTCCGGGCATAACCAGCTTGTGGGCGACGCTCAACGGCCATAAGATTTTGCGCCTATGGTAACGTCCTCATTATTGCAGCCTTTTGCGCCATTTCGGCGTTATCGGTCTGCGAGAGAGCGGATGAGGGCCGAAAATTCAACGTCATGACGTCAACGGCGCCCCTTTTTCCGAGCCTGTTGTCATGAGCGAGGATGGCGTTTCTCCCGCGCGTCCGCGTTTCAGGAAAATTCTGTTCAAAAAGCGCTGGATGACGACCGGCGCGGTGATCATCCTCGTCGGCGCGGCGTGGCTGGCGCGCGAACCTATCGCCGATCGCGTCATTCGCGACCAACTCGACAGTCGCGGCGTTCCGGCGCGCTATACGATCGATTCGATCGGTTTCCGGTCCGAGCGGTTGTCGAATCTCGTCATCGGCGACCCCGCGCACCCCGATCTGACCGCGAGGCGCGTCGAAGTCACGATCGGCTACGGCTTTTCCGGCCCTTATGTTTCGGGTGCGACGGCGGAAGGCGTGCGGCTCTACGGACGTTTCATCGACGGCCAATTGTCGCTCGGCTCGCTCGACAGGTTTCGCGATCCTGCAGACAAGACGCCTTTTGCGTTGCCCGACCTTCTGGTGAAATTGTCCGATGCACGCGCGCGGATCGAAACGCCTTGGGGCGACGTCGGCGCGGCGCTCAACGGCAGCGGGAATCTCCGCAAGGATTTCACCGGAAAGCTTGCCCTGGTTGCCCCCGATATCGACATAGGCGGTTGTGCGGCCCGCGGCACGACCTTTTATGGCACGGTCGAAGTCCGCAATGTGCGCCCGCGGCTGAACGGTCCCTTGCGCGGAACCTCGCTGCGCTGCGCCAACGGACGCGTTGCGGCGCAATCGCCGCAGATCGCGCTCGATCTGTCGCTGTCTGAAAATCTGCAAAGCTGGCGCGGGAGCGTCGACGCCAGCATTGAGGAACTCGCGGCGATGTCGGTGACGGCGGAGCGGCTCGGCGTGAAAGCCTCTTTCGAGGGCACGAGTCAGCGCACCGCCTTCGATGCCGCGGCGGAGATGGCGCGCGTGCGCGGGCCGGACTTCACGGCGCGATCGCTTCATCTCGACGCCAAGGGGGCAGCCGGAAGCAAGGCGCCGTCGGCCAGCGGCAGCATCCGTTTCACCCACGCGAGCGGCAGCCCGGCGCTGCGCCGGTCCGTGACCGACAGCGTGAAGGCGCTCGGCGGCAGCCCGATCGGACCGATCGCCGCGCGGGCGGCGGCGGCCGTCTCGCGCGTGTTGGCCGACGCCGAAGGGCACGCCGATTTCGCCCTGACCGGCGAAGGGCCGAATGCGCGGATCGAAATGATCGCCCCCCAATTGGCGAGCGCCAGCGGCGCGCGCATCTCGGGTTCCGCCGATAGCCGCATCGCCTATATTTTCGGGACTCCGCAGCCCGCCATGACCATATTCGGCGATTGGCGCTTCGGCGGCGGTGACCTTCCGTCGGGATCGCTGACGCTCGATCGCCGGGCCGATGGCGTGCTGACGGGCGTCGCGCGTCTCGACGTCTATGACGCCAAAGGCGCGCGGCTGGCGCTCGCGCCGGTCCGCTTTTCGGGGAACGGAGGGCTTCTGCGCTTTTCGACCGTCGCCGAATTGTCCGGTCCGCTCGCGAGTGGACGCGTCGACGGGCTTCGTGTGCCGCTGGCCGGGGCGATCGCATCCTCCGGCGCCTTGGCTCTCAATGGCGGCTGTACGCGCGTCGGGGTCAACCGGATCGCCCTGTCGGGGTTCCGGATCGGCGCGACCGGAGCCGATCTTTGCAGTCGCCCTGGCTCCCCGCTGCTGAGTGCGGGACCCGGCGGATTACGCGGCGTCGTCCGTCTTCCCTCGATCCGGCTGCGCGGCGCGAGCGGCGCATCGCCTTTCGCGTTCGACGCGCGAAACGGCGAGGTCGATCTCGCGACGATGCGCTGGGCTGTGGCGCTGGCCGATGTCCGGTTGGGAGAGGGTGATAGCGTGACGCGCTTCGCTGCCCGGCGAATTGCCGGGCGAACTACGCCGCAAGGCATGGCAGGCGAACTGGCCGGAGCAAGCGGCAAGATCGGCGCAGTTCCGCTCAACATGACCGAAATCAACGGCGCGTGGCGCTATGTCGGCGGAGCGCTGGCGCTCGACGGCGGCCTGCTGCTCACCGACGCCGCGGCGCCCGCGCGTTTCGCGCCGCTTGTCAGCCGCGATGCCAGTCTCCACTTCGCGAATGGTGCGATCGACGCGACGGCCGGCTTCAGCGAGCGTCAGAAGGGTGTGAAGGTGCTGGATGCCGTCATCCACCACCGGCTCGGCGAGGGCACCGGCTTTGCCGATCTGACCGTCAAGGAGCTCCGCTTCGACGACAATTTTCAGCCGGACATGCTGACGCCGCTCGCCCTAGGCGTCGTTGCGAACGTCCAGGGATCGGTCGTCGGCGATGGACGAATCGATTGGACGCCCGACGGCGTCAGCAGTCGCGGCACGTTCGCGACGGCCAACACCAATCTCGCTGCCGCTTTCGGTCCCGTCACCGGCCTTACCTCCACGCTGAGTTTCGACGATCTGATCGGGCTTCACTCCGCACCTGGGCAGAAGGTTACGCTGAAGGAGATCAATCCCGGCATTCCGGTCGTCGACGGCGAAATCGAATATCAATTGCTCGGCGGCAACCGCGTGCGCATCGAAAGCGGGCGGTGGCCTTTTGCAGGGGGAGAGTTGGTTCTGCATTCGACGACGATCGATTTCTCGGCCGACCAGCCACGCCGCCTGACGTTCGATGTGGTGGGGGTCGATCCAGCAGTCTTCCTCCAGCAGTTCGGGTTCGACAATATCAATGCGACCGGCAAGTTCGACGGATCCTTGCCGGTCGAGTTCGACGGGCTGGGCGGCCGAATCGTCGACGGGCGCATCGATGCGCGCGACGGCGGCGGTACGATCGCCTATATCGGCGAATTGTCGAACCATAACCTCGGTGCGATCGCGAATTTTGCTTTTGGAGCGCTGCGTTCGCTCAAATATGACGACCTGACGATCATCCTGAACGGGAATCTCGACGGCGAAATGGTGACCGATATCCGGTTCGGTGGCGTCGGGCAGGGGGAGGGCGCGACGCGCAATTTCCTGACAAAGCAGATCGCGAAGATCCCGCTGGTGTTCAATATCAAGGTCACCGGCCCCTTCCGCCAGTTGGTGACATCTGCGAAAGGACTTTACGACCCGACCGTATGGGTCGAGCAGAATTTGTCGAAGCTGATAGAAGAACAGGAAGCGGCCACCGCTGGCGCTTCCGATACCGTTCAGCCCCCAGAAAGCGAGCCCGTGCGATGAAGAGCAGGAAGAATGGAGCAAGGAGGCAGGGTATCGGTGTTCGGTGCGCGATGGTAGCGATGGGGGCAGTGACGCTCGGCGGCTGCGTCCAGATCGCCACCCCCGACAAGCCGATCGAGATCAACCTGAATATCAACATCAAGCAGGAAATTCTGTACAAGCTTGATGGGGATGCCAAAAAGCTCGTTGAGCAGAATAGTGGCATATTCTGACGAGATAGGAATGACGATGACCAAACAGTGGAAACCGGCGGGATGGGCGATGGCCGCGATTGCGGCAACGGCGGCGATTGCAATGGCCGTGCCATCGGCGATGGCTCAGCGCGATCCGGCTTATGAAGCCGCACGCTCGGCGGGACAGATCGGCGAACAACCCGATGGCTATCTGGGTTTCGTTTCGACCCCCACGCCTGCCGTGCGGGATATGGTCAACGACATCAATATCAAGCGCAAGGCGGCTTATACCAGCGGCGTTCCTGCGGGTAGCACGGTCGAGCAGTTTGCGTTTGTCACGGGCTGCAACCTCATCGCCAAGACCAAGCCCGGAGAGAAGTACAAGGCGCCCGACGGTCGCTGGATGACGCGCGACAGCAGCCCGCCGGTCCGTGCGTCGGGCTGCCCGTAACCAGGGCATCGAACAACGTGGCCCACGGAGGCCATATATGCCGCCGCGCCCCTAAACGCGGCGGCATTTTTTTGCCTGCTGTCACAAGCATTGACTTAATGGAGCGGCGTTCCTAAACGGACCGCGCCTTAGGGGTCCCCCGAATTTTCGGGCCTTTTTTTGCAGGCGAAATCGGAATATTCTGGCTTCGTTTCAGGAGGATGGCGCAAAATGACGGGGAACGGCAGCGATCCGGAACCAGCTTCGGAGGATTCGCGTCTGGTCTCGCTCGAAGAGCGATTGGGCCGGGCCGAAGC
>JAEWIL010000021.1 GCA_023387085.1 Pseudomonadota bacterium
GCGCAGGACCTGTCGCTCGACAAGGTCGAAGCGCGGATGACCGAATGGTCGAAACTGGCCGAACAGCCCGATGCGCGGCTTCGCGTCGCGAGCCTGCTCGGTACCGCGGCGCAGGCCGACGCGGGCATGCCGGTCCGCCTCGCGCTGAGCAATTTCAGCGATGCCGAAATGGCAGCGGTGGACGCTCCGGCCCAGCTCGCGATCGCCGATCCGGCGCCTGTTGCGACCTATGCGCCGCCGCCGCCCGCCGAAACCGCGCCCGCGGTGGTGCTGGCATCGGCCGAGCCGAGCCCGATCCGCACCGTCGAACTGCCGATGCCGGCGCGTAGTGAAAATGGCGTTGTGCCGGTCACCGAATTGCCGCAGCCGAAGCCGGCCGAAGTGATCCGGGCCGACGCGCACCCCTATCGCGCCGCGCCGCGCGTGGCTGGCGGCCGCGTCGAGGCCATCCGACCGGCGCAGCGCGAAGCACTCGAGTTTGCGACGAAGATCCTGCCGAAGGCGATGGCCTTCGACGCCAAAAAGCCTTCGGGCTGGGCGGTCCAGCTTGGTGCCTATGACAGCCTGGGTATCGCCAAGGAAAAATGGGGCGCGCTGAAGACCCGTAGCGCGATGCTCGGCAATTATCCGGCGTCGAGCCATGCCGCGGTCGTGAACGGCCGCACCTTCTATCGCCTGACGGTCAATGGCCTCGCGACACGCGGCGACGCGTCGAAGCTGTGCGGCGAGCTCAAGGCCAAGGGCCAGACCTGCTTCGTCCGCCAGATGGGCGGCAGCGAGAGTATCCAGTGGGCGGCGGCGTCGAAACCCGTCCGCATGGCCTCGCGCTGACGGTTTGAATTTGGGGGCCTCGCGCATGCGCGAGGACAGGGGAGGGGCGCGGCTGCGGGGCTGCGCCCCTTTCTTTTGACGTCCGACATTGCCCACGTTCAAACTGCCCGGCAGTCATCCTATATCTCGCGCGGGTACAACAACGTCGCGCGGCATATGTCCTTTCTCGATCATCTCGGTTTGTCGATTCCGTTGGTTCAGGCGCCGATGGCGGGGGTATCGACACCCTCGCTCGCGGCAACCGTATCGAACGCGGGCGCGCTGGGGTCGATCGCCGTCGGCGCGACCGACGCCGCCGGCGCGCGCGCGATGATCGAGGAGACGCGTGCGCGCACCGATCGCGCTTTCAACGTCAACCTGTTCGTCCACGGCGCGGCAAGGGCCGATCCGGCGCGCGAGGCTGCCTGGCTGGAATGGCTGGCGCCGTACTTCGCCGATTATGGTGCCGAGCCGCCCAAAGTGCTGGAAACGATCTATACGAGCTTCGCCGAGGATTCCGCGATGCTCGCGACGTTGATCGATCTCGCCCCGTCGGTCGTGAGCTTCCATTTCGGCTTGCCGCCCGCCGACGTCATCGCAGCTCTCAGGGCGCGGAATATCGTGTTGCTTGCAACCGCGACCAACGTGGCCGAGGCACGCGCGATCGAGGCTGCGGGCGTCGACGGCATCGTCGCGCAGGGAATGGAGGCCGGGGGACATCGCGGCATGTTCGACCCCGACGCGCCCGATCCGATGCTCGGGACCATGGCGCTGACGCGCCTGCTCGTGCGCGAATGCAGTGTCCCGGTGATCGCGGCGGGCGGGATCATGGACGGCGCGGGGATCGCGGCCGCCCTCGATCTCGGCGCGGCGGCCGCGCAGCTCGGAACCGCCTTTGTCGCCTGTCCCGAATCCGCCGCCGACGAAGCCTATCGCACGGCGTTGGCAGGACCGGCGGCCTATCGGACCACCTTTACCTCGTCGATTTCGGGGCGACCGGCGCGTGCACTCGCCAACCGCTTCACCGGATTGGCGATCCCGGTCGGTCGCCTGCCCCCCGATTATCCGCGTGCCTATGATGCCGGCAAGGCGCTCCATGCGGCGGCGAAGGCGAAGGGGGAATATGGTTTTGGCGCGCAATGGGCAGGGCAGGGCGCCCCGCTTGCTCGCGCGATGTCTGCGGCGGAACTCGTCGAAACATTATCGAGCGAACTGCGGGCGTGCCTGGCGCGCGCTTAAGATGACGAGATGACGGGCAGGCGCGCGAGCGTGGCGACGAGCTGCGCCTGGCTGGTCGCGCCGGTCTTGCGAAAGATGCCTTTCAGCAGAAAACGTGCGGCGTTGAGGCTGACGGCGCGGAGCGCGGCATAGTCCTGCAGCGTCTTGCCCCCAGCGATCCAGACCGCGAGCCGCGCTTCGGCGGGCGTCAGGCCGAACCATTGGGCGACGCGGTCGATTTCGACCACGGGAGTTTCACCCGGTGTGCTGCCCATGGTCACGACCAGCGCGGCGCCAAACTGAAAGCCGCCGATCTGCCGGGCCGACTGGCGCGAGACGCGCGCTGCGAGCACCGGGCATTCGGCTCCCGCTTCGTTCACCGCCTGAAACGCAAGCCCGGCGGGAGCAGGGCCGGCGGCAAGGTCAGCGAGCTTCTTCTGCGCTGCGGCATGGGTGAAGGCAAAGCGGCCCTGCCCGGTGCGAATGAATCCGGCATCCTCGTAACTCGTCGCGCGGCTGTTCGCGGCGAGGATATTGAGCTGTTCGTCGAGGCTGAAGATCGCAAAGGGCGCCGCATCGGCGGCGGCGCGTGCCGCGCCTGCCGCCAGTTCGAGCGAGGCGAGGCGGTCGCTGATCCGCATTGCGCGCTGGATATGCGGGGCGAGGATGCGTAACCCGCGTTTCAGCTTTTCGGTGTCGCGGTCGCCGGGGCCGGGAAGCATCAGCCCCATGCGCTCGCCATCGCGCCGGTCGAGCAGCACCCCCACAAGGCGGTCGATGCCATAGGGCATCAGGAAATTGCGAAAGAATTCGGTCTCGTAAAACTCTTCGCGCGTGACGATGTCATAGCTGTCGACGACGCTGCCGTTCGGATAGCGCGAGAAGCGCTGCGACCAGCTGTTCGTCCCGGCGTAAACTGCCGTGTAGATTTCCTGCAGCCCGGCGGCGAGCCCCGAAGCCGCGACAAAGCGCGCACGCGGCGGATTATTGCTCTCCCACAATATGAACGCCGATTCCCAGCGAAGCGGGCAGAGCGCGCCGGTGATTTGCGCCAGCGTCTCGTTCCAGCGTTCGGGATGGAGCACCGAATCATAGATGCGCCCGATCAGCTCGTTCAAAACCTCCCACTCGGCGGACGTGTCGCAATCGGTCGGTGTCGTCAGCGATTCGGTCGGCACGCGGGTCCCCGGTCAGAAAGGCGGCAGACGGGCGGAAATTGCCCAGCTGCAAACGGCGACGAACAAACAACGCATAAGAAAAAAATGCAATGCTACCCGATCGGGTAGCGAAAATGTCCGCCGCATCGCCAATTCAGTCCCCGCGACCCAAGCACAGGGCGGTCCACCATAGTCGTCCTGTTTTTCTTGAAGCCCGCCGGTTCTCCGACGGGCTTCTTTTTTGCCTAGCGGGGCGCGGTTGCCGAACACCAGGTGAAGACGCGCTGATACTCCTGGCCGGGTTCGGCAATGAAGCTGCGCGGACCCGTGACCTGCACGACGTCGGTCGCGTCGCCCAGCTTGTATCTGCCGCCACCGAGATTCTTGACCGGCTTGATGGCGTAGTCGCCGTCGGCATCCTGCCAAAGCGTCGGCGTGACGAGGATGCCGTCGTTCGCGCTCGCCCCCGTGCACGCCGTTCCGAGGACATAAAAGCCCAGCGGGATGGGAAGGCCGGGGACCATCTTCGGCTGGCCGGCGGGCGGCGGCGCGACGGGCGGTGCCATCGCGGCCTGTTCTTCGCGATCGCGCTCCTCCGGGCTCTTGCAGGGCTTGCCGTCATAGAACCAGCCGCCGTTGCCGGAGTAATCCTTGCCGCTCCAGCGGGCGCGCGGGAAACAGAAGCCGGGGCCGCCGATCTCCACGTCCGGCCAGGGCGATCCCTTGCGCGCGATGAACATCGGAATGCCCGACGTGCTGATCAGCTGTTTCCAGCCGGTGCCCGTCCAGCCGATAATGGCGAAGCCCTGCCCCGTATTGCCATAGCAATAGGTACCGGTATCGGTCACGACGACTTCGGGGTTTCCGTCGCCGTTGAGATCGCGGATCGAGGGGCGGTTGTCGAACAGGGCGTCGTCGATGTCCGCGCTGCAGCCGTTCTTCGCCGAGTCCGCGTCGGCCGCCCAGACCTTGCCGAATTTCTTGAAGCCCGCGGCTTTCATGATTGCGTCATAGTCGCTCGCGGCGAGGCTGTTGGCGGTCATCGGCACCTTCCAGCTCGCCGGGCCGGTCGCCGGCGCCTCCGAAGAGGCGGCCGCCGCCGCTGCGGTATCGGTGCCCGTTGTGGCCGCACCGGCGGAGCCAGCCGCCTCCTCGCCTCCTCCCGAACAGGCGGCCACCGCCGCCGCCAGCGAGCAGGCACAAGTCAGCCGAATGAAATTCGTCGAACGTCGCATAGATCATCCCCCAATCGAACGCCGGCCGACCATGCGCGACGCGATGGTGCGGAGCAATGTCGGCTTCGCATCATGCTTAAGCTGGGAGACGAGCTCCGTCTTTGCGGAGTCCTCAAGAAGTTCTAAAGCCTGACGATCGCGGTCAGCGGATGCGCTGGCCGCCCTTCCACAGCATCGTCGCGCGCCCCTGCACGGGCATGCCGTCGAACGGCGTGTTGCCGGCCCAGGCGGCCATCTTCTTGGCATCGACCTGCCACGGCGTGCCCTCGTCGATCAGGATGAGGTCGGCCTCCTTGCCCGGCGCGAGCTGTCCCGCATCGACGCCGAGCAGGCAGGCAGGGTTGCCAGCGAGCAGTTCGAACAGGCGAGCGGGGGTGACATGGCCGTCGCGGACGAGTTGCAGCCCCATCGCGAGCAGCGTTTCGGCGCCTGCCATGCCGGGCAGCGCTTCGGCGAAGGGAAGGCGCTTGTCCTCGGGGCCGCGCGGGTCGTGTCCCGATGACAGGATGTCGATCGTCCCGTCGGCAATGGCGGCGAGGCAGGCGTGACGGTCGTCCTCGCTGCGCAGCGGCGGCGAGAGACGCGCGAAGGTTCGGAAGTCGCCGATCGCGGTGTCCGACAGGAAAAGATGCGCCGGCGTGATCCCGCACAGCACGGGCAGGCCCTTGGCCTTGGCGGCGCGGATCAGGTCGAGTCCGCGCGCGGTCGTGACCTGCCGGAAATGAACCGGTGCGCCGGTTTCTTCGATGAGCGCGAGATCGCGCGCGATCGCCATCGACTCGGCGATCGCGGGAGCGGAGGCGAGACCAAGCCGCGTTGCCATTTCGCCGTCGGTCGCGACGGCGCCGGCGGTAAGCCCTTCATCTTCGGCGTGGATGATGGTGACCAGATCGAGCGAGGCGGCATAGGCGAGGACGCGGCGCATCACGCCGCTGTCGGCGATGCGTGCGCGCCCGGTGGAGATCGCGCGGGCACCAGCCTGTTTCATCAGGCCGATCTCGGCGAGTTCCTTGCCCGCGAGGCTTTTGGTCGCGGCGGCAAGCGGATGGACCCAGAGGTCGGGCTTGCCGCCCTTGGCCGCGCGCTCGACGAGACCGGCACCGTCGAGCGGGCCGCTGTCGGGCATCAAAGCTGCGCGCGTGATACCGCCGAAGTGGAACGCCGGCTTGTCGGTCGCAAAAACGCCGAGATCGATGATGCCGGGGGCGAGCCACTGCCCCTTCGCGTCGACGGTTTCGGCACCATCGGGGGTCTCGGTCGGGTTCAGCGCGGCGATTCGGCCATCCGCCACCAGCAGGCTGCCCGTCTCGCCACCGAGAATCCGCGCGTTCGCGATCAGGAGGGGCTTCAGTTCCATCCCGGCACCTTTCGCTGGCGGCGGGTCAATATGTCGAGGCAGGCCATGCGGACCGCGACGCCCATCTCGACCTGCTCGGTGATCGTCGAGCGCGTGGGGTGGTCGGCAATGCTGCTGTCGATCTCCACCCCGCGGTTCATCGGGCCGGGGTGCATGACGATCGCGTCGGGTTTCGCACTTTCGAGGCGTTTGGGGGTGAGGCCGTAGAGCGCATGATATTCGCGCGGGCTGGGAAGGTAGGCTCCGTCCATGCGCTCGTTCTGGAGGCGGAGCATCATCACGACATCGGCGTCTCTCAGCCCCTCGTCCATGTCGGTGAAAGTGGTGACGTGCATCCGCTCGATCGCGGGCGGGGTCAGCGTCGGCGGCGCGACGACGCGCACCTCGTTGCCGAGTAAAGTGAGCGCGAGGATGTTGGAGCGCGCGACGCGGCTGTGGAGCACGTCGCCACAGATCGCGATGGTCAGTCCCTCGACCTTGCCGAGACGGCGGCGGATCGTCAGCGCGTCGAGCAATGCCTGCGTCGGATGCTCGTGGCGGCCGTCGCCCGCGTTGAGGACGGGACAATCGACCTTGTCGGCGATGAGCTGCACCGCGCCCGACGAGGCATGGCGGATGACGATGGCGTCGGCGCGCATTGCATTGAGCGTCATCGCGGTGTCGATCAGCGTCTCGCCTTTCTTCACGCTCGACTGCGCGGCGTGCATGTTGACGACGTCGGCGCCAAGGCGTTTGCCCGCGATCTCGAACGACAGCAGCGTGCGAGTCGAATTTTCGAAAAAGGCGTTGATGATCGTCAGGCCCGCGAGCCGGTCGTCATGCTTCGCGGCGCCGCTCCGATTGAGTTCGACCCACTCTTCGGCGGCGTCGAGAACGTAGGAAATCTCCCACGGGGTGAGCTGGGCGATGCCGGTCAGGTGGCGATGGCGAAAGGCATCGCCGCCGGGCGGATAGTCGCTGGCGGGTCGGATTGTTGCGCTTGTCATTAAAGCCGAGCGTTTAGGTGGCGGCGCGCAAATAGGCAAGCGCCGAGCCGAGCCAAGGCTCCAATAATCCGGATGCCCACAGGGCGACGAGGATGATATCGACCCAAAGCCAGATCAGCATCCATGTCGCAAAGGGCTGTTTGCGCGTCTTGTGATTGGCGAAGCGTGCGGCGGTGACCGTTCCGAGCGCGCCGCCAAGAAAGGCCCAGCGAAGCAGCCGGGACTCGGGTGTGCGGCGCATGCCGGCCTCGGCATGGCGCTTGTCGAGGACCATCTCCGCGAACGCAATCAGGTTCACCGCGATGAGCCAGCAGAGGATGTAGACTTTCACGCGGCGCCTCCCCTCAGCGCGTCAGCGCGTCGATCGCGCCTTGCAGGATGAAGGCGGCGGCGGCGCTGTCGACGCGCTCGGCGCGTTTGGCGCGGCTGACGTCGGCGGCGATCATCGCGCGCTCGACCGCCGCGGTCGACCAGCGTTCGTCCCAGAGGAGAATGGGGAGGCCGAGCGGCAGGAGATTGCGCGCGAAGGCGCGGGTGCTTTGGGTGCGCGGGCTGTCACTGCCATCCATGTTGAGCGGCAGGCCGACGACGAGGCCGACGATCGATTGCGCCGCGATCAGGGCTTTCAGTGCCTCGAGATCGACGGAAAATTTCTTGCGGATGATCGTCTTGTCGGGGGTCGCGAAGCTCCAGTTCACATCGCAGAAAGCGACCCCGATGGTCTTCGTGCCGACGTCGAGCCCCGCGAGGCGGCCGCCGGTGGGGAGCGCGGCGGCAAAATCGGGGGCGGCGGTGGTGATCATTCTCGCCCCTTAGCCGTCATTGCGAGCGAAGCGAAGCAATCTCCTGCGGGCGGTAATGCACCAGGCCGACGGCTGGAGATTGCCGCATCGTTTGGGCTCCCTGCAATGACGCGGTCAGGATTTGTCGGCGGCTGTCGGGGAGGTCGAGGAGGGCGTCGTTACCGCAACCGGCGCCGCCGCCGGCGGGACCGGCGACGGTTTGCCCTCATAGGTAGCGAGCCGCCGCAGCGCGTCGGCGCGGACGTCGGCCCAGAACAGCGTAATATCGAACACATGGTAATTGTTGCCCGGCAGCACATAGCTCGGCGCATAATTTTTCGCGGCCTCCGCATCGCCGATCAACAGAAAGCCTCTGTCGTCGTCGCATTTGGCACCGACCTTGCGCGCGATCAGTTCGCCGGCCTTGAAGCCGTCGCGGGGTTTCAGTGTACCGGCATTCGCATCGGGCCCCGCCGCGGTATCGGGAATGCCGGTCAGCGGATTGGTGCAGAGCATCCGCGTACCCGCGCGCGGGCGGCCATCGAAGCCGATCGTGCCGTCATAGGCGCCGGTGATCATCGACGTATCGGCGGGCTCGGCGAACGTCGCCCAGCTCAATATGCAGCCCTTTTGCTCGGGGGTTTGACAGGCGGGGAGGCCGAGCCCGGCGAGGTCGGTGTCGAGGCTGATCGGCCAGCCGATCACATAGGCGGCGACGATCCGTTTCGCGAGCGGGGTGCCGGCGACACGGGTCTTGAGAAGCGTGGTAAGGTGCAACGCGCCCTGGCTATGACCGGCGAGGATGATCGGCTTGTTCTTCGGAATGCCCGCCAGGAAGGCGTCGAAGGCCTGCTCGACGTCGCGATAGGCTGCATCGATCGCCTTGCCCGCGGTCACGCGGTCCTCGGCCAGGAAGGCGCCGAGCGTCGCCTGGCGATAGCGCGGTGCCCAGACCTCGCCGGCGTCGCCGAACGCGCTCGCCATGCCTTGCATGAAAAGCTTGGCGCGATAATTGGCGTCGGCGTCGTCGAGCGGCGCGTTCCAGCTTGCCTTGCTGTAATAGCTCGTCGGATGGACGAAAAAGATCGCCGCGTCGCCCTTGGGCGCGGTGTCTGCGGCATCGCCGGTCGTCGCCGCCTTGGCCGACGGGATCAGCTTGCCGTCGGCGGCCTTGGCTGTGTCTGCTCCGCCCTCGGCGGGTGGGCGCCAGTTCGACGGATCATCCGGAAGGCCCGGGCGCGAGAACCACATCTTGGGATCGTCATAGGCGTTGGGGGCCGCGGCAGTCTGCTCGACGAATTCGCTCGACGGCACGAACACCGCGCGCCCGAACCAGCCGGGATTGAGCTGATAGGCGATGCCGAAACCGAAGAGTATGAAGATGATCGCGGCGATGGCGTAGAGGAATTTGCGGGCCAAGCGGGGCTCCATGCGGGTGGGGAGGGGCTGGTGCGCTATCTGGCTTGCGCGCGCGGCTTAAACAAGCCCAGATATGGGGATGACCGACGCGCCCGCAACGCCGCCAGCCCCCGAGTCGCCCCAAGTTTCGGCACGCCTCGACGAAAATGACCTGCCCTGGCCGGGCCGGCCATGGGTGATGGTGGCGATCGGCTCCATCGCCGGGCTGCTGTTCCACATGCTCGTCGACCGGAAATATGCGGCCGAGCCCGCCCCGCTTCTCGACGCGCTAGCGGCGTTCGTCGCGGTTGCGACCGTGGTGTTCCTGCTCGGCGTCGAACGCCGGCGCTGGCACTGGGCTGCCGGGTTCGCGCTGGTCTGGGGGGCGGTGATTGGTCTGATCACATGGCATTCGGCGGCCTATAATCTGCACGGATCGCCGTTCGAATGGCCATTCTGGTCAGGCATTCTGGCCGTGCTCGTCGCGACGCCGCTCTTTCAGACGCGGCGCGACGTGGCCGGCGACTGGCGGTTCTGGAAGCTGTGGCAAATGCCCTACGACCGGCTGCACAGCCACGCGTGGGCCGATGCGGTGATCGGGGCTGCGGCGTTGGTCGATGTCGCGGTCAATTTCCTGCTCATCATACTGATCGGGCAGATGTTCCACCTGATCGGGATCGACCTGATCCAGAATCTGCTGAACGACGAATGGTTCGGCTGGATGCTCGCGGGCGGGGCGTTCGGCAGCGCGGTCGGGCTGTTGCGCGAGCGCGACAAGCTGGTCACGACGCTGCAACGGCTGGTAATGGTCATCCTGTCGGTGCTCGCGCCGGTGCTGGCGGCCGCGCTGGTGATCTTCCTGCTCTCGCTCGCGGGAACGGGGCTCGCGAAACTGTGGGCGTCGGGATTCTCGACCGCCGCGCTGATGATGGCGGCCGCGGCGTTCGCGGTATTGCTTGCAAATGCCGTGATCGGCAACGGAAAGGACGAAAGGCCGGGGAACAGGATCCTTCACGTCGCGGCGGCGGTGCTCGTCGCCACGGTGCTGCCGCTCGCGGTCATCGCTTTCTATTCGATGCATCTTCGCGTGATCCAGTACGGCTGGACCCCCGAACGTTTGTGGGGCGTGATCGCCGCGATCATCGCGCTTTCCTATGGCGTTGTCGGAGTCTGGTCGGTGGCGCGCGGCCGGCATGATTTCGACGATCTGCTGCGACCGCTGCAACAGAAACTGGCGATCGGGCTGATGCTGCTCGCTGCGTTTCTGGCGCTACCGATCCTCGATTTCGGCGCAATCTCGACGCGCGATCAGGTCGCGCGACTGAAGAGCGGCGCGGTGAAGACCGAAAAGTTCGACTGGGCGGCGATGGCGTTCGATTTCGGCCCGAGTGGGCGGAAAGCGCTGGCGGGTCTGGCGAAATCAGACGACCGAATGCGTGCGAACCTCGCGGCTTGGGCGCTCAAGGCGAAGGACCGCTGGGACTTGAATGGGGCGGGCTACGGGACCGATTTGAACGACGTCACCTTTGCCGCGAAGAAGATCGAAGAGAAGGTGAGGGTGTTTCCTGTCGGAGCGAAATTGCCCCCCGAGGCCTATGCGCTTCTCGGTACACGCGGCGAATGCAAGACATCGCCATGTATCGCCTATCGGCTCGGAGAAGGGCGCATCGCGGTCGCCAGCAGTGGTAACAATCTCACGCTGTTCGTGCGAGATCCGGGAGGCACCGATTGGAAAGAGGATAGCCGCGCGTTTCTGCGCGGAGGTTCAAGCCCGAGCCTGACAACTTACGAACTGGAGCATGCGACGGCCGAAGTGCGGCAGGTCACCCGCCAGCAGGTCTTTGTGAACGGCAAGCCGGTCGGCGAGGATTTCGAATGAGAATGACGCGCCTGCCTTGAAGCGGGCGGGGGAGGATGCTAGCGGCGCAGCTTCTCCCGCAAAGGCACAGAGAATGGCAATCGATCAGGCAACGGTAAGGAAAATCGCGTCGCTGGCGCGCATCGCGATCAGCGATGCGGAAGCCGCCGCGATGGAAGGTGAATTGAACGGTATCTTGGGCTGGGTCGAGCAACTCGGCGAGGTCGATGTGACCGGGGTCGAACCGATGACGGCGGTGATCCCCAACACGCTCCGGCTGCGCGACGATGTCGTCGACGCCGACCCGCTGACCGGCGGCAACCGCCGCGACGACGTCCTCGCCAATGCGCCCGCGCCGCAGCACGGTTTCTTTGGCGTTCCCAAGGTAATCGAATAATGACCGATCTCACCAATCTCACCGTCGCGCAGATTCGCGACGGCCACCGCGCGGGCAATTTCAGCGCCGTCGAGGTCGCCGAGGCGTTCAACGCGAATGTCGCGGGCGCCAAGGCGCTGAATGCCTTCATCGTCGAGACCCCCGAGCTGGCGATCGCGGCGGCGAAACAGGCCGATGCCGATCGCGCGGCGGGGACGCTGAAG
>JAEWIL010000070.1 GCA_023387085.1 Pseudomonadota bacterium
TTCGTCGTGTGAAGGGCGATTGCGAGCCATATTTTCTGACTTTCCGCCTCGGGGACGCCGTGCTCGAGCAGGAAGTCGCGGGCAGCATCGGCTCCATCAACCTCATAGCGCTTGTGGCTTTCTGCATATCCCGCGGTGAGGCCATAATCGTGAAAGACGGCGGCGACGAAGAGCAGATCGGGATCGAAATGCAGCCCCTTACGCTTTCCCGCGAGCACGGCCCAATGATAGACCCGCATAGAGTGCTGAAACAGCAGTTCGCCTTCCGGGTTGCGAACATACCGCACTGCATCGCGCGCAAGTATGCTGCCCGGCGTTTTCAGGACATCGTCGACCCTAGTCGGAGCGCTAGGGGTGGCAGCGGTCACGGCCGATCCGGATGGACCGGCATACGCCACCGGCGCGCCGCTCATCATGATTGCCGCGCCAACGGCAGCCGCGAGAGTATGAATTCTCATGGATATCACCTTTCCTTGGAGCTCTGCCTATCGACACGCCCTGCCCGACGCGCGCATAGACAAATGGGCAATCGAGCGGTGGCCTAGATCGGCCAAGCCGACCCGAGTATGATCGAGCAGAAATTACCGCGTACGAAATTCTCGGGATCCTTCAGCGCGAGGACGTCCGCCTTGACGTTGCCGAAGGTTGTGTCGGGCTTTTTGATGATTCCTTGGGCAAAATGCGCGATGATGCCTTCCTTGAAATTTTCCTCGCGCGGGTGGCATATGCAGACATGGTTGCGCTGTTCATGCGTGAAGTCGTGATAGGCGATGCCGAGCACGTCCATCTCGACCCCCGCGGTAGTCAGCGCGATCGTGGGGCGCATATGTTCGGGAACGCCGGGTGTCGTGTGGAGCGCGATCGCGGTCCAGACATCGTCGATATCGCGTTCCGAAACATTATAGCCCTTCATGAAATCGCGTGCGGCGTTGGCACCGTCGACCTCGAAACGGAGGTCGGCACTGGAATATGCCGGGGTCAGCCCCATGTCGTGGAACATGGCGGCGAGGTAGAGCAGTTCGGCGTCGTATTTCAGGCCCCGGCGTTCACCGGTGAGCGCGCCCCAGATGAAAACGCGGCGGCTGTGGTTGAAGAGGAGATCATCCTCCGTGTCGCGGACGAGCTGCGTCGCGGCGCGGGCGATCGCGCTGTCGGGAACATGAATTCCGGCAATGGTATCGGTCATGATAGCTCCTTTCTTTGGGCACGGCTCCGCCCCGGCGCGAAAGCGCGGCCGCGACGGTCCGGGGGCAATTGTGAATCGAAAGGACAGCGCCGGTCGGGATGACGGGGTGCCGGCGCAATCCCTGCTGTCTTTTTGGGCGCGCGACGCCATGATCGCAACGGACGCGCGGCTCCGAATCGAGACAAGCAGACTCCGGATCGAGCCAACTGAACGAAGAAGACGATCATGGTGATGCAGAGAGTCGCAATCGCGATCCATGACGGTGTCCAGGCGCTCGATGTTGCGGGACCGCTCGACGTATTCGCCGAAGCCAATATGTTTGTGCCGGAGGGCGAAGGCTATGAGGTCCTGCTGGTCGGAGCGACGCGCGATGCCGTTCGCGCTTCAAACCGCATGCAAATGGTTGCGGACCTGGTATTCGAAGAGGCGCTCGGCGGCTTCGACATCTTGCTCGTCGCGGGCAGCCCGGCGCTGCCCTACGTCGAACCCGAACCCGCGATGCGTGCATGGCTCGAACAGGCGCCATCGCGTGCGAGCCTCTACGGATCGATCTGTACCGGCGCCTTTGCACTCGGCCATGCGGGATTACTCGACGGCAAGCGGGTGACGACGCACTGGCAAATCGCGCAAAAGCTCGCCGACCGATTTCCCGCGGCCCATGTCGAGCATGACCGCATCCACTTGCGCGATGGTCGCCTCGTCACCTCCGCAGGTGTTACCGCAGGGATCGACCTCGCACTCGCATTGGTGGGCGAACGCCACGGGCAAGCCGTGGCGGTCGCGGTCGCCAAACGACTAGTCGTCGTCGCCCAGCGGCAGGGCGGTCAGTCGCAGTTCAGCCCGTATCTCAGTGCGCCGGCCGATCCCGAATCCCCTATCGCGCGCGTGCAGCATCATGTGACCGGCAATCTCGGCGCACGGCATACGCTGGACAGTCTCGCGAAACATGTGGGGATGAGCGCACGGGGCCTGTCGCGTCATTTCGTTCAGGAAACGGGCATTACGCCGCACGAGTTTGTCGAACGCGCCCGCGTCGATGCCGCCCGCGGGATGCTCGAGGCAAGCGACCGGGCGCTCAAGGCCGTTGCCTTCGATTGCGGCTTCGGCACCACCGACCGCATGCGGACAATTTTCACTCGGCGGCTCGGGATAACCCCTCGCCAGTACCGCGCGAGTTTCGGCCCGGATCAGACAATTCGCCGGAAATAGCCGGCCAGGATAGCATTCCTGTCGCCTGCCGTCGCGTTGCACGCGCAGTAACCGATAACCACGCTCTGCTTATCCACTTTTCGGAAAAACTCGTGTCGACCGCCGCGAAGCGCCAGCACCGTCTTGATTGCCAAGAGTGTGAGCTTTCATTGGGTTCCCCCTTATTCAGCCCCATACTCGGGAAGCCAAATTTCAAGGTAGAAAATTATCCCCCTGGTCCCCCTGCAGTTTTTGCTGAGCTGCTACAACGGAATGGACAGCGAGTTGATCTATCCGATCATACGCCGGATTTGCACCACTCAAGAAAGTTTGGGATGCCCCCGGACCGGAGGGTGGTGGACAGGGCTGGATTCGAACCAGCGTACGGAAACCCGGGCAGATTTACAGTCTGCTGCCTTTAACCACTCGGCCACCTGTCCATTGGGGCCCGCTTTGGGAAGCGGTCCAATGGCGAAACGAGGCTTGCCTGTCAATGCCGCTCGTGGGAAAGGCGCGCGCATGAGACAATTTTCCCGTCACCGCCGCCCTCAGGGCCAATCCGGCCGTGGTCAGGCCATCCGTTTCTGGGGCCGTCACGCCGTTTTGGCGGCACTCGCCAACCCTGATCGCACCGTCAAGCGCATCTGGGGCACGCGCGAGGCCTTGGGCCAGCTCGACCTGCCGCCGGTGATTCCGATCAGCTATGCCGACGTGACCGACCTTGCGCGCCTTGTTGCACGCGATGCTCCGCACCAGGGCCTGGTGGTCGAGGTCGACCCGCTCGACGACGTTCATCTGTCGGATCTGCTGCAGGACGAGGTGGATACCGGCAGCACGCGGCCGCTGGTGATCCTCGATCAGGTTACCGATCCCCACAATATCGGCGCGGTGCTCCGCTCGGCCGCCGCCTTCGACGCCGCCGCGATCGTCACGCAGGACCGTCACAGCCCGCCCGAAAGCGGCGTGATCGCGCGTTCGGCGTCGGGGGCGCTGGAAATCGTGCCGTGGGTGCGCGTCGTCAACCTGTCGCGCGCGCTGGAAGAAATCGCGGAGGCGCAATATTGGCGCATCGGGCTGATGGGCGACACCGAGACGACGCTCGGCTCGACCCTCGACGGTAGCAAGGTGGCGCTGGTCCTCGGCTCCGAAGGCGACGGGATGCGTCACAATGTCATGGAGCATTGCGACGTGCTGGCGAAGCTGCCGATCTCGCCGCGGATGGAAAGCCTCAACATCTCGAACGCCGCGGCTATCGCGCTCTACGCGGTCGCCACGGCGGCCGGTTAAGCCGTCAATCCTCCGCGGCGATCCGCACGCGAAGGCCGTCGAGCGCGTCGCTGAACGGAATCTGGCACGACAGGCGCGAATTATCGTCGCGGTCGGTTGTCGAATCGAGGAGGTCGTTCTCGTCCTCGCTCATCGCCGGCATCGCGCTCTGGTCACCGCCCTCGACGTGGACGTGGCAGGTCGCGCACGAGCAGCATCCGCCACACAGAGCGAGCAGTTCGTCGAAACCCGCGTCGCGGATATTCTCCATGACCGTCAGGCTGGTGTCGCCTTCGATCTCATGCTCTTCTCCATCGCGCGTCACCACAATCAGCTTGGCCATGCTAGTCCCCATAGGTTCGTGTCGCAGGCGCTATGTCGTGCGTTGCGCGGCAAATCAAGCGTTGCTAATGACAACGAAGAGAACAAAAGGAGAAAATGACGTGGGCCTTAGCCAGGAAGAGCTGAACGCCGGAATCGATGCGATCGCCGAACGGGACGCGAACTTCGCCCGCGCGCTTGGCCACGCGGGGTATCCCGAACCGCGGATCCGCGAGCGCGGCTATACCACCCTTCTCCGCACCATCGTCGGCCAGCAGGTCAGCGTCGCGGCTGCGACGTCGATCTGGAACAAGCTGGAGGCGGAATTTGGCGCCGATTGTCCGGCCGACGTCATCGCCGCCGCGGATTTCGACGCGCTGCGCGCTTGCGGGCTTTCCGGGCAGAAACAGGGTTATGCCAAGAGCCTCGCGCAACTGATCCTCGACGGCGAACTCAAATTCGACGCGCTCCCCGCCGATGACGAGGAAGCGATTGCGTTGCTCACCAAGGTGAAGGGCATCGGGCGCTGGTCGGCGGAAATCTATCTGCTTTTCGCCGAGGGACGCCCGGACATCTGGCCCGCCGGCGATCTGGCCGTGCAGGAAGCCGTTGGCCGCATTCTCCAGCTCGGCGCGCGGCCGAGCGAGAAGCAGGCGCGCGAACTCGCCGAAGCGTGGCGTCCGCACCGCGGGGCCGTCGCGATCTTTAGCTGGCACTGTTATAATATGGATGTCATCTGACAGCAGGCGGCCCGAGCCAACGCAAATAAAATGGCCGGGCGGAGCATTCTCCACCCGGCCTTTTTGTCGATAGTCCGAATACGCTTATTTCTTCGCCGCCGCCTTCTTGGCCGGGGCCTTCTTTTCGGCGGGCTTGGCTTCGGCAGCCTTCGCCGGCGCGGCCTTCTTGGCAGCGGCGGGCTTTTCCTCAGCCTTGGCTTCGGCCTTCTTCGCGGGTGCCTTCTTGGCGGGTGCGTCCTCGGCCTTGCCCTCTTCCTTCACCGCTTCCTTCTTGGCGGCCGGCTTCTTCGCGGCGGCCTTTTTGGCGGGCTTGTGGTCATGATCATGGTCGTGGCCGCAGCCCGGGCCGTGGACATGATCGTCGTCAGCCTCGATCGCGGCTTCCAGTTCCTCGCGCGTGGTTTCGCGGTCGCTGATTTCGGCCTTTTCGAACAGGAAGTCGACGCCCTTGTCCTCATAAAGCGGCGCGCGGAGCTGCGCCGCGGCAAGGGCGTCCTGCTGGACATATTCCATGAACCGCTGACGATCTTCGGGACGATATTGCTGTGCAGCCTGCATGATCAGGCGCTGCATTTCCTGGTTCGACACCTGAACGCCGTGCGCCTGACCGATTTCCGAAAGGAGCAGGCCCAAGCGAACGCGGCGCACCGCGATCGCGCGATATTCGTCGCGATCCTTTTCGAGCTCGGCCTTCGCCGCCTCGGGGTCTTCCTCGTGGCTCGCTTCATGTTCGAGCTGCTGCCAGATCTGGCCGAACTCGGCCTCGACCATCGTCGGCGGCACTTCGAAGTCGTGGCTCGCGGCAAGTTGGTCGAGCAGCTTGCGCTTCATATAGGTACGGGTCAGGCCGTTGAGTTCCTGCTCGACCTGATCCTTCATCAGCTCCTTGAGCTTGTCCAGGCTCTCGACGCCGAGCGACTTCGCGAACTCGTCGTCGATCTTCGATGCGGCCGGAACCTTCACTTCCTTCACCTTGACGGCGAATTCGGCAGGCTTGCCTTTCAGGGTCTCGACCGGATACTCGTCGGGGAAGGTCACTTTCAGCACCTTCTCGTCGCCGACCTTGGTGCCCACCAGCTGGTCTTCGAAGCCCGGGATCAGCTGACCCGAACCGATTTCGACCGCCATGTCCTCGCCGGTACCGCCGTCGAAGGCGACACCGTCGACGCTGCCGGCGAAGTCGATGATGACCTGATCGCCCTGGGCGGCCTTCTTCGTCTTCGGCGCCTCTTCGAAACGCTTCATCTGCGCGGCGAATTCCTCGATCTTGGCCATCACGGCCTTGTCGTCGGCGGGGACGGTCAGGCGCTCGAGCTTCAGGCCGTCGATCGACGGCGCTTCGATGTTGGGCAGCACTTCAAGGCTGACGGTCAGCTCGGCATCCTTGCCTCGCTCATAACCGTCGTCGAGCGCAACCGCAGGCTGAATCGCCGGACGCAGCTTGTGGTCGGCCATCAGCTTCTGAACGCCCTGGTCGATCGCCTTGTTGAGCGCATCGGCCGACAGCGCGTCGGCATGCATCTTGCGGATCAGGTTCGGCGGAACCTTGCCGGGGCGGAAGCCGGGCATACGCACGGTCGGCGCGATCGCCTTCACTTCGTCGTCGACGCGCGCGTCGATGTCCTTCGCGGTGATGGTCAGGCGATATTCGCGCTTCAGGCCTTCGTTCAGCGTTTCGACGGTCTTCATTGCCTTGATCTTATCCTTGCTCAAAATCTCGTATCCGAACCCCCGCCCCATGGCGGAGTTCCCAGTCCCGGCCTGCGGCTCCCCGGCCGGTTGTTCGCGGAGGTGGTGCGGGCGAAGGGACTCGAACCCCCACATCTTG
>JAEWIL010000012.1 GCA_023387085.1 Pseudomonadota bacterium
TGCGCCGGCATGGCTGCCGACATGTTCGAAACCTATGTCGTCACCGTCGGCGCCACCATGGTCCTCATCGCCCTTCTGCTCCGCGGCGCGGGCGACGCGCTCGTTCCGTTGATGAGCCTGCCGCTGCTGATGGGCGGCGTCTGCATCATCACCTCGATCATCGGTACCTATTTCGTCCGCCTCGGCAGCGGAAAGAATGTGATGGGGGCGATGTACAAGGGCTTTCTGGCCACAGCGCTCCTGTCGATTCCGGCGATCTGGTTCAGCACCACTTATGTGCTCACCGGAAGTCTCTCCGGCGACATCGGCGCGAATATTGCGGGAACCGATTTCAGCGGCGCCGATCTTTTCAAATGCTCGCTGCTCGGTCTCGTGATCACCGGCCTGATCATCTGGATCACCGAATATTACACCGGCACCAACTATCGTCCGGTGCGTTCGATCGCCAAGGCGTCGGAAACGGGTCACGGCACCAACGTGATCCAGGGCCTTGCGATCAGCCTTGAATCGACCGCGCTGCCCACGCTGGTGATCTGCGCGGGCATCATCATCGCCTATCAGATTGCGGGCATCATCGGCATCGCCTTCGGCGCCACTGCGATGCTGGCGCTCGCGGGCATGGTGGTTGCACTCGACGCTTATGGTCCGGTGACCGACAATGCCGGCGGCATCGCCGAAATGGCGGGCCTGGACGACAGTGTGCGCGAAAAGACCGACCTGCTCGACGCGGTGGGCAACACGACCAAGGCGGTGACCAAGGGCTATGCCATCGGTTCGGCGGGCCTCGCCGCGCTCGTGCTGTTCGGCACCTACACCGCCGACATCACCGAATATTCGGCGAAGCTCGGTATCGACGCGCCGCTGACCTTCTCGCTTTCGTCGCCCTATGTCATCGTCGGGCTGCTGCTCGGCGCGCTGCTCCCCTACCTGTTCGGCGCGATGGGCATGACCGCGGTCGGCCGTGCGGCGGGCGATGTGGTGAAGGATGTCCGCGAACAGTTCGCGAACAACAAGGGCATCATGGACGGCACCAGCCGCCCTGATTATGCCCGCACGGTCGATCTCGTCACCAAGGCGGCGATCAAGGAAATGATCGTTCCGTCGCTGCTCCCTGTTCTCGCCCCGATCGTGGTGTATTTCGTGATCCGCGGCGTGGCCGGTCCGGCTGCGGCGCTCGAGGCGCTCGGCGCGCTCCTGCTCGGCGTCATCGTCGGCGGGCTGTTCGTCGCCGTCTCGATGACCTCGGGTGGCGGTGCATGGGACAATGCCAAGAAATATATCGAGGACGGCAACCACGGCGGCAAGGGCAGCGAGGCCCATAAGGCGGCCGTCACCGGCGACACGGTCGGCGATCCGTACAAGGACACTGCCGGTCCGGCGGTCAACCCGATGATCAAGATCACCAATATCGTGGCGATCCTGCTCCTCGCGGCGCTGGCGCACGGCGCGGTCTGATCCGCGCCGCGTCGCGGGTAAAAAAGCCCCGTCGGAGCGATCCGGCGGGGCTTTTTCTTCAGCTCTAAAGCACCACTTCGGGGACAAAGCGGGGCACCGCGCCCGGCCACGTTTCGGGGGCTCCCGCGACCAGCACTTGGAGCAAATTGCCGTTGGACCTGAGTACCCCAACCTTTAGCGGCGGTAATTTCCACCCTTAGCGCAAGCGTGCGGAGGTGGTCGCGGCCGATAGCCCCCTTCTCATTTTACATCCGCTGACGCGCGTCGCTGGCGAAGTTCGCCAGCATCTCTGGAGTGACCGCCTTCCAGCCCCCGGCGCTGAGCAAAGTCGTCGCGCGCGCCGCATCGGCTTTCACCCGATCGCGTGTCGCCTTGAGAGTTGCTGCGCGCTCGTTGAGGTCCGGATCATTGACGTCGGCAATCCCGTTTCGATTGCATCATATAGTCGCTTCAACCTCAGATCGGTCTCAGTGGCGTGCTTGTTGAGTTCCGCGAGGGGGGGCTGCGCGTCGCCTGCTCCCGCCTGCGGTCCAGAACGGCGGACAGAATGGTTTCTAGCCGGTCGGGCAGCTCGTCCTCAAGACTTTTCGCGACCAGATCGTCCAGCTTCGCCATCGGTCCCGCCATGCCGGTGCAGGCGATCGCCCTGTCACCGCATGTCGGGGGTCGACACATATGTTCGGCCTGCCGCGCCATCGAGACACAACGATAGAGGGTTCCGCGCGCCCGTGATGGTCTGCGGGGCGGTCATGGCAATCTCCGTACGGTCGGATTTTTTTTCGGCGCTGGAAGGAGCTCGTCGAAATAGCCGCGGAACCAGCACTGGAAGACCTCGATTTCTGCATGCTGACCGGCACGCGATCGGGTCGGTCGTTGTCGACAAGTCACGCGGCGAGGTCGTGTTTGAGAGGTGGGCCGGGAGAGGGCCCAGGCTCACCGAGCAGCGATTCAAGCCGCTCCGACAGGCTTGGCGCTCGCTCGGGGGAGAGGCGGGCCTGCTGCGATGGTCGCGCAGCTCGTGGCGCGATGAACAACAATCCGACATTCCGGGCCGCTCGTCGTGCGGTGGGGTAGAAAAATACCGATGGCGAAGATGGGATGCTGGTGTCGTTGCGGCTTTCGGGTTTGGGTCTGGCATCGCATCGCGAATCGCTGCCATCGTCGAACTTGCCAGAAGGCTATTTGGAGGGATCGCGGGCATGATCTTTCCTAGCCTTGCGAATTGCCAGCAACACCCTGACCATCTCCCGCTCGACGGCCTTTTCGCTAATGCCGAGCGGACGCGCGATACGGTCGTATCCGATATTGTCGAAGCGGTGCATCAGGAACACCTCGCGAGCGCGCGCTGGTAGGTGGGCAATGGCTTGCTCAACTCGCCTGATCTCCGGATCGACATTTTCGTCGCAGCTTGGAACGACCGGCATCGGGACGAGCAGGTGACAAATGGCGCGCGCGAAACGGGCGGCCACGTTGTCGTCAGCCATGAGCTTTCGTCCGCTTGGGGTGCGGGTGACCAGTTACCCCCCGCACATGGTCGAGCAAGTCTCGGAGCATAGGCGGAATGTCCGACAGCGATGCGGGAGGCGGGGGCAGCGACCCATGCAGGTCCGGATTGCGCCAGACGCTATAGGGCGACAGGACGGTGGCCAGCCGCTCCAGACCCGGCGATTGATAATTCAGGCCGGTTGCGTTGGCATATGCCAGCGCCTTGCCCATGTGCAGGCCAATGTTCCTGGCGCACCATTCATCGGTAAAGCCCACATCGATGAGATGCGAGCTTAGCGCCATCTGGACCACGATCCCGGTTTGGTAAAGAAGGTCGCTCGTATTGGCGGAATGCAGCTCTTGAACCGCGAGGAAGAAGCTCTCGCCGTTTCGGTAGCGAGTTTCACTCAACACCCGGCCCGCACGTGATCTCACGAGTTCGGGGAAGTCGGTCCGCTGCTCCCCAAAGAACGGCGCAACCGGGGTGGCTAGCGATGTGATTCTCCTGACCGACTTCGATCGGGCGGTAGGGGTATTGTAGATCATGTCGCCTCCCTCGCTTGTGCGATTCGACCTCAGCTCATCATCCGCGGACAAACCGGCGCTTGTTTACGCTACCGTTTATACCATAAACGGTAGCGTATATGCAAATAAGCGATTTGATTAACGCGATTCTCTTTGAGATTGAGCGCGAGGCCGATAGCGACGACGGCATGGGACGCCCGCCGCTCGGAATGAAAGCAACGACCATTCGGCTCTCGTTGGACACAATCCGACGAATTGAAGCGCTGGTTGGAAATCGGCAGCTTGCGAAATTTATTCGCGAGGCCGTCGAGCGGGAGCTTCGGCGGCGAGAAGAAGAGCAGAGACCCTAGGAGGTGCGGTTGCGCCGCTCACGTAATTTCGTCCGCCGCATTCTCGCCCGAACAAAGTGCGATGGGTAGCCTCGAGGCGTCTCCGAAAACTGCCACTTTGCATAACCGAGGCGATGCGCCCGAACATCCCGACTATCGGCGCTACAAAGATCGAAACTGCATCGAGCGCACGTTTTGCAAGTTCAAGCAAAGCGCCGCATTGCCGCCCGTTACGTCAAACCCGTCCTGTCCTTCGAGAACTTCCTCAACTCAGCCGCTGTCTGACTATGGTTGACGTCTTTTGACAACGCGGCTTAGTCTCGAGGCACTGATTTGTCGGCATTCAATACTATCACATGATACTCGACGCCGCGGAGGCCGCGAGCGAAGTGAATGCCGATTAATTTCGCTTTCACGCCAATCACACCTATATTGCCGCTGGACAAAGGTTGTCGCAGTACAAAGGCCGCAGCAACGCCACCTTTGACGTGCTCCCCTGATTGTTACCAGTCAGAGGTAGAGTCCGACTCCTTCATGATGGTTGGTTGATGGGATGGCAATGGTCCTGGGGGCATGCCCCCAGGACCATTGGCCGGCGATCTCGGCGGGGGTTTGCCCGCCCAGTTTCGAGTGCGGCCTGACGTGATTATAATCGTGTCGCCAAGCCATAGCACGAAGCGGGCGTGCGCCAGCGACGTGAACAGGGTCTCGTTGAGGCATTCGTCGCGCAGGCGGCCGTTGAAGCTTTCAACGAAGCCGTTCTGCATCGGCTTCCCCGGCGCGATATAATGCCATTCGACCTGACGCTCCTGCGACCAGCGCAGGATCGCCGACGAGGTCAGTTCGGTGCCGTTGTCGCTGACGACCATGTGAGGCTTCCCCCGCAAGCCGATCAGCGTCGTCAGTTCCCGCGCAACGCGGATGCCCGACAGCGACGTATCGGCCACCAGCGCCAGACACTCCCGCGTAAAGTCATCAACGATGCACAGGATACGGAACCGCCGACCGCACACCAGGCTGTCCGACACGAAGTCGAGCGACCAGCGCTGGTTCGGACCCTGCGGCAGTGCCATCGGTGCCCGCGTGCCCAAGGCCCGCTTGCGGCCACCACGGCGGCGGACCCGTAGTCCCTCTTCGCAATAGATGCGCAGCAGCTTCTTGTGGTTCGGGCGCATGCCCTCCCGCGCCAGAAGATACCCCAGGCGACGATAGCCGAACCGGCGGCGCTCGGCCGCCAGTTCGCGCAGGCGTTGCCGCAGAGCACCGTCATCCGGCCTCGTCGGCTCATATCTGATCACCCGGCGGCTCACGCCCACCAGGCTGCACGCCCGACGCTCGCTCAGCCCGTGATGGTCACGAGCATATGCGACGGCCTCCCGCTTGGCGCCGGGCGTCACCATTTTTTTGATGTCAGATCTTTCAGCACCGCATTGTCGAGCATCGCTTCGGCCAGAAGCTTCTTCAGCTTCGCATTCTCGTCCTCTAGCGCACGAAGCCGCCGTGCCTCCGATACGTCCAGACCCCCGAACTTGGCCTTATACTTGTAGAAGGTCGCCGAGCTGATCCCGTGCCGACGGCACACATCCGCCGTCGACATCCCCGCCTCATGCTCCTTCAATATCGCGATGATCTGCTCTTCGCTGAACCTGCTTCGCTTCATTACGTCCGACTCCTTCGTGTCGGACTCTACTCAAAATCGGTCACATTTCAGGGGAGCATGTCACCTTCCACCGCCTTGGAGCCCGGCCTCCGGCGGGAATCGCTACTGGGGGACCGTGAGCGTCCCATCCCATTTCAGCCATCCACGCTGACGGATGGGCGGGGGTGGCGTGAGTCGGCTCGAGGCGAGTAGCTAAACAGTAATTTTTCTCTTCTTCGTCCGTCACGGTGCGGCGATCGGAGAGAAAGACGACGGTCTACTGCCTTACGACTGGCCTCGCACTAAAGTACATATTTGCTGAGGTCGGTGTCACCGACGACGTCGGCGAGCTGCATGTCGA
>JAEWIL010000127.1 GCA_023387085.1 Pseudomonadota bacterium
GGATGTAGGCGCGCAGATTGTGCCCGACCATGTGATCCGGCTTGTCCTCGCCGATGTCGATCGTCACGCCGTCCTTCGACGCGACATGGGCGATGATGTCGCCGATGTTGCGCTTGATCGTCGTCGGGGTGATGCCATGTTCGGCGTTATAGGCTTTCTGCTTCTCACGGCGGCGGTCGGTTTCGCGCATCGCGCGTTCCATGCTGCCGGTGATGCGGTCGGCGTAGAGGATGACGCGGCCGTCGACGTTGCGCGCGGCGCGGCCGATCGTCTGGACGAGGCTCGTTTCGCTGCGCAGAAAGCCTTCCTTGTCGGCGTCGAGGATCGCGACGAGTCCGCACTCGGGAATGTCGAGCCCTTCGCGCAGCAGGTTGATGCCGACCAGCACGTCGAACACGCCGAGCCGCAGGTCGCGGATGATCTCGATGCGTTCGAGCGTCTCGACGTCGCTGTGCATGTAGCGGACCTTGAGCCCCGCCTCGTGGAGAAATTCGGTCAGATCCTCGGCCATGCGCTTGGTCAGCGTGGTGACCAGGGTGCGGTAGCCCGCCGCGGCGGTCGCCTTCGCCTCGGCAATCAGGTCGTCGACCTGCTCCTCGACCGGGCGGATGATGACGGGCGGGTCGATCAGGCCGGTCGGGCGGATCACCTGTTCGGCGAAGACGCCCTGCGTGCGGTCCATCTCCCACGTTCCCGGCGTCGCCGACACGCTGATCGTCTGCGGTCGCATCATGTCCCATTCGGAAAAGCGCAGCGGGCGGTTGTCGATGCAGCTCGGCAGGCGGAAGCCATATTCGGCGAGCGTGATCTTGCGGCGATGGTCGCCCTTCGACATCGCGCCGATCTGCGGGATCGTCTGGTGGCTCTCGTCGACGAAGAGCAAAGCGTTGTCGGGGAGATATTCGAACAGCGTCGGCGGCGGCTCGCCCGGCAGGCGGCCGGTGAGGAAGCGGCTGTAATTCTCGATTCCCGCGCAGCTGCCCGTCGCGGCGATCATTTCCAGGTCGAAATTGGTGCGCTGTTCGAGCCGCTGCGCCTCGAGCAGACGGCCTTCGGCTTCGAGTTCCTTGAGGCGCTCGGCGAGTTCGTGGCGGATCGCTTCGCTCGCCTGCTTGAGCGTCGGGCCGGGGGTCACATAGTGGCTGTTTGCAAAGACGCGGACATAGTTGAGGCTTGCGATCTTCTTGCCGGTCAGCGGATCGAACTCGACGATCTCCTCGATCTCGTCGCCGAAGAAGCTGACGCGCCACGCCATATCCTCATAGTGCGAGGGGAAGATTTCGAGGCTGTCGCCGCGGACGCGGAAATTGCCGCGCGCGAACGCCTGATCGTTGCGCTTGTACTGGAGCGCGACGAGCTTGCGGATGATCTCTCGGCTGTCGGCGACCTGACCCTTCTTGAGGTCGAAGATCATCGCCGAATAGGTCTCGACCGACCCGATGCCGTAGAGGCACGAGACCGACGCGACGATGATGACGTCGTCGCGCTCGAGCAGCGCGCGCGTCGCCGAGTGCCGCATGCGGTCGATCGCCTCGTTTACCGAGCTTTCCTTCTCGATATAGGTGTCCGACCGCGGGACATAGGCCTCGGGCTGGTAATAGTCGTAATAGCTGACGAAATATTCGACCGCATTGTTCGGGAAGAAGCTCTTGAACTCGCCATAGAGCTGGGCGGCGAGGATCTTGTTGGGGGCAAGGATCAGCGCCGGGCGCTGCAACTCCTCGATGACCTTGGCCATGGTGAAGGTCTTGCCCGATCCGGTGACGCCGAGCAGCACCTGGTCGCGCTCGCCGCTCCGCGCCGTCGACACCAGTTCGCGAATCGCGGTCGGCTTGTCACCGGCGGGCTCATAGTCGCTAACCAATTCAAATCTCTTGCCGCCTTCGACCTTGTCGGGACGCGCGGGACGGTGCGGGACATAGCCCTCTGCCGTGTCGATTTCATCGAGCGATGTGCGAATCTGGATTGCCATTGCCCCCAATATGGTATCGATGGGTGCGTACCACAAATGATATGCTGGGCCACCTAATGGTCGCAGCCGAGTATTCCGAACTGATCAACAGGAGGATGAATCCATGAAGAAATTTGTGACGCTCGCGGCCCTTGGCGTCGTGCTGGCCGTGTCGGGCTGCAGCAAGGGCGGCGAAAGCAACGCCGGCGGAACCGTGAAGCGCGAGGCGGGCAACTGGAAGACCGACGTCAAGCTGGTGAAGTTCGAAATGCCCGGCATGCCGGCCGAAATGAAGGACGGCATGGCGAAGATGCTGGAAGGCGCCAGCGGCATGGACCAGTGTTTCACGCAGGAACAGGTCGACAAGGAAGACATCGCCGCCGAACTCGCCAAGGGTCCGGGCAACGGCAGCGAGTGCACCTGGACCAAGAAGGATGTCAGCGGCGGCAAGATCGACGTCGCGGGCACCTGCAAGGCCAATAACCAGACGGTCGAGATGGCGATGAACGGCACGATGGAAGCCAAGAAGACCGACGTCACGATCACCACCAAGGGCAAGGCCCCGACCGGCCAGGGCGACATGGAAATGGTCATGCAGATGACCAGCACCCACACCGGCCCGTGCAAGTCGGGTGCGGCGCCGACCAAAAGCTGAGGTCCGATCGCGATAACAGCGGAGGGCGCCGGTGCGAACCGGCGCCCTTTTTCGTTGCGGGAGGGCAAAGGTCGATCCGCTCCGTGCCTGCGCGGCGGAACGCGGCGGCCAGGCG
>JAEWIL010000146.1 GCA_023387085.1 Pseudomonadota bacterium
CGAGCGCGGCGCTCAATCGTCGAGCCGCGTCTTGGTGGTGAAGCCGCCCTCGGCGTCCCATTCGTCGGACGTCTTTTCCTCGACAGTGACGCCAAAGGTCCAGATATGCCCCTCGGGGTCCCTCGCGCGGTAGGTGCGGTCGCCATAGAATTGTGTCTCGGGCGGCGCGATGATGTCGGCGCCGGCGGCGCGCGCCTGCGCGCAGTGCGCGTCGATATCCTCGCCCCGTCCCAGCTGGACGTGCACCGTTTGGGTGTTCTTGCCGCCGAGGTTCGCGGGGCTGCGATGGTCGTCGGACCATTCGTTGCCGATCATGATCGACGAGCCCCCATATTCCATCTCGCTGTGCGCGAGATTGCCCTGCTCGTCGAGCAGGACGAAGGTCGGCTCGAACCCGAACGCCTCTTCCAGCCAGCGGAACGCCGCCTTGCTGTCCTTGTAGCAGACGGCGCTTGAAAGCCCCTTGGGTCGCGGATGGTCGGCCATGTTTCGTCTCCCGAGTCGGTAAATTACTTGCCGTTCTGTATAATATTTTCGCATAATTGAAAATACATGCAATTGCGGATGAAGTTGCTAGGAAAAGCGTATGATCGATCTCGCCCGCTGCGTCGCCGAAGCCTATGAAGTCGCGCTGCCGCATCGCGGCCGGGGCAAGGTTGCCGACTATATTCCGGCGCTCGCGAAGGTCGATCCGAGCCTCTTCGGCTTCGCGCTCGCGCTTCCCGACGGCACCATCCACACCGCGGGCGACGTCGACGTCCCCTTCTCGATCCAGTCGGTGTCGAAGGTCTTCACGCTGGCGCTCGCGCTGAAGCGCGTCGGCAGTTCCCTGTGGGACAGCGTCGGGCGCGAGCCGTCGGGGAGCGCGTTCAACTCGATCGTCCAGCTCGAAAGCGAAAACGGCATTCCGCGCAATCCGCTGATCAACGCCGGCGCGATTGCGACGACCGACCGGCTGATCGACGGGCGCGACAGCGATGCGACAATCGCGGAGATCGTCGATTTTCTCCGCGCGCGCGCCGGCGACGACAGCGTCGCGATCGATCGCGAGGTCGCGTCTTCCGAGGTGCAGACCGGAGCGCGCAACCGCAGTCTCGGCTATTTCATGAAGGCTTTCGACAATCTGCGCCATCCGGTCGAGGAAGCGCTCGGCGTCTATTTCCGCCAGTGCGCGATCGCGATGAGTTGCCGCCAGCTCGCAAGGGCGGGCCTGTTCCTGGCAATGGAAGGGCGCGATCCGCTGACCGGCGAGCAGCTCATCGAGCCGCACCGTGCTCGGCGCATCAACGCGATCATGATGCTGTGCGGCCATTATGACAACAGCGGCGAATTCGCCTTTCGCGTCGGCCTGCCCGGCAAGAGCGGGGTCGGCGGCGGCATATTATGCATCGCGCCGGGGCAGGGATCGATCGCGGTCTGGTCACCGGGGCTCAACGAGGCGGGAACGTCGCTGGTCGGGGCGATCGCGCTCGAGCATTTTGCCTATGCAGCGGGCTGGTCTGTGTTCGATTCCAGCACCGGCTGACCAAAGTTCAGGAAAGTTCAGCCCTGTGCGTCGCGTCATCGGGGCTGAACTAACCCGGATGTGCGGCGGCAGTGACTGCTTTTAATCTAACGAATGAAAGAGCCGAGTGAACGCTGGCACAGCCGGATAATGTAGGAAAGCCGTTTTTTTTGTCGGCTTGAGTGTGGAGAGCGGACGTCGCCTCTGGTACCAACATCGCATGAATCCGGATGAAGAAGGTGCACGCGCCACGTCGCTGTTACTGGGGAAGGTGGTCAAACGGATCGCTCATCGCGAGCGAGAGTTGCTGATCGAGTTCGAAGATGGCAGTCGCATATTCGCTGACAGCGAGACGAGCCTAGAGGTGTCGATCACTCTGCCAGATTGAAATGGGCAACGTCCATTTCCGGTCGAAACCAGACGGGGTTCTTGCCGGATCAGTTGTTCAGCAGCGCCAGCTTGACGCGCGCGGTGCCGCTGCGGTGCATACCGATCTGGCGCGCGGCGGCGTGGCTGATGTCGATCACGCGGCTGCGCGAAAAGGGGCCGCGGTCGTTGATGCGGACGACGACGCTGTCGCCGTTCGCGACATTGGTGACGCGAACCATGCTGCCGAAGGGCAGCGAGCGATGCGCGCCGGTCATCTGGCCGGGATCGAAGCGTTCGCCGCTCGCGGTGCGGTTGCCGGCGAGTTCGTCGCCATAATAGCTTGCCATCCCGCCATTGATTTCGGTGAAATCGGGGGCCTCAACCGCCGGTTCTTCGCCGGCTTGCATATCCTGCGCCGCGGCCGAGACCGTCAGCAGCATCGGTATCAACAGGGCTGAAAAGACCCGCATGACATCCTCCCCTTTTGGTGGAGGGCCAAAAGCAGCGGCGGCCTGTCAAGACAAGCCGCCGCGCGCCGGATCGATCCGATTTTACGTCAGGACGCTCTCAAACGTCCAGATTCGCCACCGACAGCGCATTGGTCTGGATGAAGTCGCGCCGCGGCTCGACCTCGTCGCCCATCAGCTGTTCGAAGATGCCATCCGCGACATCGCCCTGCTCGGCCTTCACCCGCAACAGCGAGCGGTTCGACGGGTCGAGCGTCGTTTCCCAAAGCTGTTCGGCGTTCATTTCGCCCAGCCCCTTGTAGCGGCTGATCGACAGCCCCTTGCGGCTGTGCGCGAAGATCGCGTCGAGCAGTTCGGACGGGCGCGTGACCGGGTTCGCCTTGGCGGTGGGCGCGGCGGGTGTATCCTCCTCCTCCTCGCCTTCGACCGCTTCGACTTCGACCGCCACCGCGCCGGTCGCCTTCACCAGCCGGCCCGGGCGGGCATAGGTTTCGGCCTGTTCGCTCGCGAGCTTGTGGAGGCGGCGCGCTTCCTGGCTCTGAAGAAACGCGGCATCGACCGCATGATGGTCGCTGACCCCGCGCCAGCGGCGTTCGAGCGTATAGCCGCCGCCCTCGACCGCCTCGACGGTCCAGACAGCCTCGGCGCCGCCCGTCAGCGCGCGTTCGGCCGCATTCAGCCATGCGGCGGCGGTCGCGGCGGCGCTGTGGCGACCCGCGGTGTCGAGTTCGGGATCGAGCGCGCCGGCAAAGGCCAGCGCCTCGACCAGCCCGTGATCGAGGCTGCGCGGGACGTAGCGCATCAGCGCGCGCAGGCGCCGGCCATGCTCGATCAGTTCGCGCAGATCGTTGCCCGACCGCGCCCCGCCCGGCGTTTCGAGCAGCAGCGCGTCGATGCCGGCGTCGACGAGATAGTTTTCGAGCGCGCTATCGTCCTTGAGATAGACCTCGCTCCGTCCCTTCGCGACTTTGTAGAGCGGCGGCTGAGCTATGTAGAGATGGCCGGCCTCGATAATCTCGGGCATCTGGCGATAGAAGAAGGTGAGCAGCAAGGTGCGGATATGCGCGCCGTCGACGTCGGCGTCGGTCATGATCACGATCTTGTGATACCGCAATTTTTCGAGATTGAACTCGTCGCGAATTCCGGTGCCGAGCGCCTGGATCAAAGTCCCGACTTCCTTCGACGAGATGATGCGGTCGAAGCGCGCGCGCTCGACGTTCAGGATCTTGCCCTTCAGGGGCAGGATCGCCTGCACATGCCGGTCGCGCCCCTGCTTCGCGCTGCCGCCTGCCGAGTCACCCTCGACCAGAAAGAGCTCGCATTTCGAGGGATCGCGTTCCTGACAGTCGGCGAGCTTGCCGGGAAGCGAGGCGATGTCCATCGCGCCCTTGCGCCGCGTGAGTTCGCGCGCCTTTTTCGCGGCCTCGCGCGCAGCGGCGGCGTCGATCACTTTCTGGATCACCGCCTTGGCATAAGCGGGATTTTCCTCGAGCCATTCGGTCATCCGGTCGGCCATCAGGCTTTCGAGCGGCTGGCGGACTTCGCTGCTGACCAGCTTGTCCTTGGTCTGCGAGCTGAACTTCGGATCGGGCAGCTTGACGGACACGATCGCGGTCAGCCCTTCGCGCATATCCTCGCCGGTCAGCGACACCTTTTCCTTCTTCAGCATCCCCGACTTTTCGCCATAGCCGTTGAGCGTGCGCGTCAGCGCGGCGCGGAACGCGGCCAGATGCGTGCCGCCGTCGCGCTGCGGGATGTTGTTCGTGAAGCAGAGAACGTTTTCGTAATAGCTGTCGTTCCACTCGAGCGCGACGTCGATGCCGATGCCGTCGCGCTCGCTGCTGATCGCGATCGGATCGGGAAGCAGCGCGGTCTTGTTGCGGTCGAGATATTTCACGAAGGCCGCAATGCCGCCTTCATAGAAAAGGTCATGCGTGACATGTTCGGCGTGGCGCGCGTCGACCAGCTTGATGCGAACCCCAGAGTTCAGGAAAGCGAGCTCGCGGTAGCGATGCTCGAGCTTTTCGAAATCGAACTCGGTGACATTCTTGAACGTCTCGGTCGACGCCATGAAGGTGACGCGCGTGCCCTTCTTGCCGGCCGGGGCGGGACCGTTGACGCGCAGCGGCGCGACCGAATCGCCATGCTCGAAGCGCATCCAATGCTCTTCGCCGTCGCGCCAGATGGTGAGTTCGAGCCATTCCGACAGCGCGTTGACCACCGAAACGCCGACGCCGTGCAGACCGCCCGACACCTTATAGGCATTGTCGTCGCTGGTATTCTCGAACTTTCCGCCCGCGTGGAGCTGGGTCATGATGACCTCGGCCGCCGAAATGCCTTCCTCGGCATGGATGCCGGTGGGGATGCCGCGGCCATTATCCTCGACGCTGACCGACCCGTCGCTGTTGAGCGTGATCAGGACAAGGTCGCAATGCCCGGCGAGCGCCTCGTCGATCGCATTGTCCGACACCTCGAACACCATATGGTGCAAGCCAGACCCGTCGTCGGTGTCGCCGATATACATGCCCGGGCGTTTGCGGACCGCGTCGAGGCCCTTCAGAACCTTGATCGAATCGGCGCCATAGGCGTTGGCATTGGGCTGTTTGGAGACGCCTTCGCCGGCGCCGTTTTCAGTCGGTTCTGTCATATCGATTATATAGGGTCGAGGGCCGCAAAACCCAAGCGAAAATGCGCCTCTCGGCGTTTTCGGATGCGCCGTTGCGCGCGCGCGCCGCGGCGGCTAGTTTCGGGGCATGAAACATAGCCTCCCGACCCCGCTTGCCGCCGCTCTGATCGCATCCCTTGCCGCGTGCAGTCAGCCCGCGCCGCCCGCCGACAACGCCCCCGTCGTCGCGGGCGAGCCGCTCGCGTCGCGCGCCGTGAAGATCGGCACAGAAGGACCGACCCTGCCGGCCTGCGCGAGCACCAGCCGCGTGAAGGCCGGCGGCACCGACATCTTCTGGGCGCCGGGCGAAACGCGCGCCGTCAAGGCGAAGATCGGCGGCGGCGCGAAAGTGTGGGTGTGCGAGGCGACCGACGACGACGCATGGTTCGGTGTCGTCTTCGCGGGGCCGAGAATCGACGAGGACATGTGCGGCGTCGGCAGGTCGGTGCAAAGCGCCCGGGAGTATCAGGGGCCTTGCCGCTGGGGCTGGATCCGGGGCGGTACGGTGCAATTGGGCGCTTAGGGTCGGGGACCTCTTTTTGAGAAAAGTCGACCCGTTTCGACCGATGATGCCATTCCCATCGCGCACGAAAAAGGGCGGCCCGCGGCCGCCCTTCTCGATCCCGCTACCGCGGGGATGACGCATCGCTAATCCATTCAGCAAAGCTGAACGGGTCGCTGCGTCACTTGATCTTGGCTTCCTTGAACTCGACGTGCTTGCGCGCGCGCGGGTCGTATTTCCGCACCGACATCTTCTCGGTCATCGTGCGCGGGTTCTTCTTGGTGACGTAGAAAAAGCCCGTGTCGGCGGTGCTCACCAGCTTGATCTTGACGGTCGTCGGCTTGGCCATGGCCCTGTTCCTCGAAATCTTGACCCACAGGCCGGGGCGTCCGGCGCATGTGGCGGGACTTGGGGCCCCGGCGGTTGTTGTAAAAAACAAAGAGGGCCGCGCGTCGGGCGCTGCCCTCATTTATCCGGGCGCCATTGGCCGGATTCGGCGTCGATGTCAAGGTGCGTATCGTTCAAAAAGCGGGGGCGAACGCAGGGGATGCGCTCGCCCCCGGGAGGGGTTCGTGCGCGCTTCTAGCCGTTCCGGATCTGGAAATGCACCGTCATGACCTTCCAGCTTTCCTCGGGAACACCGCCGCGCGTTGCGGGCTTGAAGCGCCATTTGGCGAGCGCCCGCCGCCGCGTTTCCTCGAAAAAGCCCGGACTGTCGCTGCTGATCTGTTCGACCGCCTTGACGCGCCCGTCGACGCCGATCAGCACACGCACCTTCGCATAACCTTCGACCTCGCGCCGCTGTTCGTTCGCAGGATAGTCGGGCTGGAAGGTGGCGGCGAAACGCGGATCGACTTCGGCGACGACCAGCGTCGGCTTGGGCGGCGGCGCCGGCGGATCGACGACAGTGCCACTACCGGAGCCCGCAGGCGGCACATAGGGGGGGGCCGGATCGAACAAAGGCGGGTCCGATGGAATCGGCGGCAGCGGCGTCGGCACCGGGATGATCTGGTCCGGCCGCTGCTGGCGCTGCTGCGGCTTGGGATCGGGGTCAGGCGGCGGGACGGGCAGCGGCACCGTCTCGATGATGATCGGCGGATCCTTTTGGGTGATGATCGTTACCATCGGCGACAGCGCGACCGCGACGACCAAAGCGACGGGAAGTCCGATCGCAAAGGCGGCCGCGACGGGGCGATGCCCCGCGCCCGGGTCATAGCTTTCGCGCGTCGATGCCGGGCCGGCGGCGTGCGCTGCCGCAGTCTGCGGCTTCGCAACGATCGCGGATATCAGGGGAATCAGGGTCATGGCACCTCTCCTTGCCTTGTCGAGACCCGGCCCTGCCACGCTGACCGCCGCTACCGGTCGAGTCCATGAAATGAGATATTATAACATCTCTACCCTTGTCAACCTATTGGTCGGCAAGCCATGAAGCCCCATCCGGATGCCGGCCGGGAAAATTCTAGGTCGCGGACAATCTCGCCACCGCCTGATCCTTGTCGATCAGCGGCAACAGTTCTGCCATGTCGGGGCCGTGGTCGCGCCCGGTGAGGGCGCGGCGCAGCGGCAGGAAAAGCGCGCGGCCCTTCGCCCCCGTCGCCTCCTTCACCGCGCCGGTCAGCGCCGGCCAGGCGCCCGCGTCCCATGCGATGGCAGGTGCGGCCGCGGCAGCGGCGGCAAGGACGGTGCGGTCGGTCTCCTCCGGCACGGGCGGCGTGAATGGCCCGTCGAACACCTCCTCCCAATCGGCCGCTTCGGCGACGGTCGTCAGGTTCGGCCGGATCGCGTTCCACCGCGCTTCGCCGATCGCGACCGGAAGGCGCGGAGCCACCGCCGCATAACCCATATGATGCAGGATCTTCTGGTTGAGCAGTGCCAGATCGGCCTCGTCGAAGCGCGCGGGCGCCCGGCCGAAACGCGCGAAGTCGATGCTCTCGATCAGCGGCGCAGGCGTCGTTACCGGCTCGACCGGATCGCTGGTACCGAGGCGCGCGAGCAGCGCGACGAGGGCGATCGGCTCGATCCCGTCCTCGCGAAAGGCCGCCATGCCGAGCGAGCCGAGCCGCTTCGATAGCTTGCCCTCGGTCCCGACGAGCAGCGCCTCGTGCGCGAATTCGGGCGGCTTCGCGCCGAGCGCCTGAAACATCTGGACCTGCGATGCGGTGTTCGACACATGATCCTCGCCGCGCACGACATGCGTGATTCCCATCGCGATATCGTCGATCACGCTCGGCAGCAGATAGAGCCAGCTGCCGTCGGCGCGGCGCACCACCGGGTCGGACATCGTCTTCGGCTCGAAATGCTGGGGCCCGCGCACCATGTCGGTCCATAGGATCGGCGCGTCATGGTCGAGCCTGAAGCGCCAGTGCGGCGCCACACCCTCGGGCACCGGCGCGCCGTCGGGCTTGCGTTCGTAGACGGGGGGAAGCCCGCGCGAGAGCAGGACCTTGCGGCGAATGTCGAGTTCCTCAGGCGTCTCGTAACAGGCGTAGACGCGGCCAGCCGCCTTCAGTCTGTCGAACTCGGCCTCGTAGAGCGCGAAACGCTCCGACTGGCGCTCCTCGCCATCGATATCGAGCCCGAGCCACGCAAGGTCGGCGCGGATGCCGTCGACATACTCGTCTTTCGAGCGTTCGAGATCGGTGTCGTCGATCCGCAACAGGAACCGCCCGCCATGTTTGCGCGCCCACAGCCAGTTGTGGAGCGCGGTGCGGACATTGCCGACATGGAGCGAGCCGGTCGGCGAGGGAGCGAAGCGGGTAACGACGGTCATGGGTGGCGCCTATAGCCGGTTTCGCCGCGGACGCGAGTCAGGCGGTGCGAAATCCGTGCGTGATCGGATAGCGCCGGTCGCGCCCGAAATTGCGCGTTGACAGCTTCACTCCCGGCGGCGCCTGGCGGCGCTTGTACTCGGCGAGCATCAGCAGCCGCTCGATCCGCGCCACCGCATCGCGGTCGAAACCGTAACGTGCCACGACATCGTCGACGCTCGCCTCCTCCTCGACGAGCATGTGGAGCATGCGATCGAGATCGGCGTAAGGTGGCAGGCTATCCTCGTCCTTCTGGTCGGGGCGCAGCTCGGCGCTCGGCGGCTTGGTGATTACGGTCGCGGGCATCACCGGCGTGACGGGGTTGCGCGACAGCCGCGGCACATTCGCGTTGCGCCATTCGGCGAGCGCGAACACGGTCGTCTTGTAGGCGTCCTTCAGCGGGTTGTAGCCGCCCGCCATGTCGCCATAAATCGTCGCATAGCCGACGCTCATCTCGCTCTTGTTGCCTGTCGTCAGCAGCATCGGGCCGAATTTGTTGCTGAGCGCCATCAAGGTGACGCCGCGGATGCGCGACTGGACATTTTCCTCGGTGATATCGACGTCCCTGTCGGCGAACGTGCCGCTGAGCATCGCATCGAAGGCCTCCACGGCAGGCACGATCGGAATCGTGTCGAGCCGGCATCCGATCATGTCGGCGCAGCCCGCCGCATCATCCAGGCTCGACCGGCTCGTAAAGCGGCTCGGCAGCATCACGCACCAGACCTTGTCGGGGCCGAGCGCATCGGCGGCGATCGCGGCGCAGATCGCCGAATCGATCCCGCCCGACAGGCCGAGCACGACCCCGGGGAAGCGGTTGCGCTCGACATAATCACGCAGCGCCAGCACCATCGCATTATACACGTCGGCGGGATGCACGTCCCACTGGGCGATCTCGCCGGGGGCGCTGACCCAGCCGTCGGCGCCCTTGGTCCAGCGCGTAACGCGCTCCTCAGGCTCCCAGTCGATCAGCCGGTGCGCGGGCTTACCGTCGCGATCGAGCACGAACGAGCAGCCGTCGAATACCAGCTCGTCCTGCCCGCCGATGCGGTTGAGGAAGATCAATGGCAGGCGCGTTTCGGCGACGCGCGCCGCGAACACCTGTGTCAGCCGGCGGTCGTCCTTGTCGATCTCGTACGGGCTGCCGTTGACCGAAATGAGCAGCTCGGCACCCTGCGCGGCGAGGTGCGCGCAAACATCGGGAAACCATCCATCCTCGCAGATCGGCAGACCCAGCTTCACGCCGCGCCATTCGACCACATCGGGCAGTGGCCCGGGAACGAAGACGCGCTTCTCGTCGAAGGTGCCGTAATTGGGCAATTCGTGCTTGCGCCGCGTCGCGACGATCCGGCCGCCGTCGAGCAGCGCGACGATATTATAGAGCCGCCCCTCGGCGTCTCGCTCGACCGAGCCGACGAGCATGGCCGGGCCGCCATCGCTTGTCTCTGCGGCGAGCTCGGCGAGGATCGTCGCGGCGCGTGTCGCCAGCGCAGGCTTCAGCACCAGATCCTCGGGCGGATAACCGATGAGCTGCAATTCGGGATAAAGGATCAGGTCGGCTTGCGGGTGCCGCGCACGGACGCTCCGCATCGCGTCGGCATTGGCGACAAGGTCGCCGACCGCCTGGGTCATCTGCGACAGGACGATGGAGAGCTGCTCGATCATGCCCCGGCTTTAGGCGCAATCACCAGCGCCATTCAACCGCAGAGACGCTCAACCGACGAGAAGCGCCCACAGCATCCGCCCCGGCGCCATCGCGATCACCCCGGCGGCGATGAGCCCGAAGTAGGTGCCGCGCATCACCTTCATATGACAGTCGATCTGCCCCGAGCGCGCGAACCAGATCGCGCGCGGGACCTGCACCATGACGAGAATGGAGAAAAGATGGATCGGCCCGATGCCGCCGGTGATCGTGCGAATCCAGAAGCTGTCGATCGCGGTCGCCACCATCATCAGCGCCCATATGCGTCCACCGACGCGGTGCGCGATGTCGCCCTTCTTCTTGCGCCAGAGCAGCCAGGCGCCGAGCGGGACGGCGGGCACCACGGTCGAAAGATGGAGCCAGATGGCGAGCGGCGGGGTCCGGTAGGTCGAGGTGCCGCCGGTGGCGCGAAGAATCGCTCCGGCGAGGAGCGCGCCGACGATCAGGACCATGAAAGAGCCGATACGGCGCAGATTGACGGAGCGGCCGAAAGCGGGAGACGGAGACGAGGCGGTCATGGCGAAATCCTGTTGCGAAGGTATATTGCGGCCTCGCTGCCCGACGACAGTTCGCAGGCAAGCCGGACTTCGTAAGGCCGCCGGATTTCTTCGCGAAACGGGGTGTCTCGCCAATTGACGCTTCGTGAAATGGCACGCACAAGATGGTCCGATGGCGAAACGGCTGATGATCGAACTGCTGGCGATGGTGCTGCTCGGCCTGCTGATCGGGCTGCTCGGCCCGTTCGGCACCTTCGACAACCCGCCGGCGGTGCGGATGCTCAGCTGGGCGATCTGGCTGGTCGCCGGCTACCTCTTCTTCCGGCCGACCGGCGTGGTCGCCGACTGGCTCTGCGAGGCGACGGGTTTGCCGCGCTTCGCCGGGCGGCTGATCGCGCTGGTCGTCGCCAGCGTTCCGGTGACGTTGATCGTCATCATGATGGTGGAGCGGATGAGCTTCGCCGATGCGCTCCGCTCGCCCGGCTTCTGGACGATGTATCTCTATATCTGCGTTATCTCGGCGGTCGCGTCGATCTCGATGGCCGCGTTGTTCCGCCGCGGTGCGGCGGAAGACACCCGCGTGCCCGTTGCGCGGGAGGCGACCGTCGAAGCACCCGAAGCCGGTGCATCACCGCCCGAGGCCCCGCCCACGCTGCCGCTCCCGCCCGGCTTCGGCCCGGTCCGTGCGCTCAAGGGCGAGGATCATTATGTGCGCGTGATCGGTGAGCATTCCGAGCAGTTGATCCTGATGCGGATGCGCGACGCAATCGAACGGCTCGGCAACGCCGACGGCCTGCGCGTCCATCGCAGCTGGTGGATCGCGAGGGACGCCGTCGCTTCGATACGCCGCGAGGGACGCACGGCAACGATAATCCTGACATCGGGGCATGAGGCGGGGGTCGCCCGCGACATGATGCCGGAGCTACGCACCTCGGGTTGGCTTTAACCCCTTCCCCTTCGCGCCGCCGCTGGCTAAGGGGCGCGCAATCCCCATCGCGAAAGGGCCCTGCACGCCATGAAACTCATCTCCGGCAACAGCAACCTGCCGCTGGCCCGCGCGATTGCGGATTATCTGGAGCTGCCGCTGACCGACACCAGCGTCCGCCGCTTCGCCGACGAGGAAGTGTTCGTCGAGATTCACGAGAATGTCCGCGGCCAGGACGTGTTCGTCGTGCAGCCGACCAATTTCCCCGCGAACGACAATCTGATGGAGCTGCTGATCCTCACCGACGCGCTGCGCCGCGCCTCGGCGAAGCGCATCACCGCGGTCATCCCCTATTTCGGCTATGCCCGCCAGGACCGGAAGCCCGGCCCGCGCACCCCGATCTCGGCCAAGCTCGTCGCCAATCTGATCACCACCTCCGGCGCCGACCGCGTTCTCGCGATCGACCTGCACGCAGGGCAGATCCAGGGCTTCTTCGATATCCCGACCGACAATCTCTATGCCGCGCCGGTGATGAGCGCCGACATTCAGGCGCGCTTCGGCGGCAAGAATCTGATGGTCGTGTCGCCCGATGTCGGTGGCGTGGTGCGCGCGCGCGCGCTGGCGAAACGGCTCGACAACGCCCCTCTCGCGATCGTCGACAAGCGCCGCGAGCGTGCCGGCGAATCGGAGGTGATGAACATCATCGGCGACGTCGCGGGCCGCTTCTGCATCCTGATCGACGATATCGTCGATTCGGCGGGCACGCTCTGCAACGCCGCCGCCGCGCTGAAGGCGGCGGGCGCCGAGGGCGTCGTCGCCTATTGCACGCACGGCGTCCTGTCGGGCGGCGCAGTCGCGCGCGTCGATGCCAGCGAGCTGACCGAACTGGTCATCACCGATTCGATCATGCCCACCGACGCGGTGAACGACAGCGGCAAGGTCCGCGCGCTCACCGTCGCGCCCTTGCTCGGCGAAGCGATCAAGCGCATCGCCGACGAATCGAGCGTTTCGAGCCTGTTCGACTAAATGTCGCTCGCATCCGACATCGCCCTCGCCCATCGCCTCGCCGATGCGGCGGGTGCAGCGATTCGTCCGCTGTTCCGCGCGGCTTTCAACCATGAAGCCAAGGCCGACGCCTCTCCGGTGACCGAGGCCGACCGCGCCGCCGAGGCGGCGATGCGCCGCCTGCTCGATGCCGAGGCTCCGCGCGACGGGATCATCGGGGAGGAATATGGCGCCGAACGGCCCGAGGCATCGCGCCAATGGGTGCTCGATCCGATCGACGGCACCGTCAGCTTCATGGCCGGGCGCCCGATCTTCGGTACGCTGATCGCGCTGTTGCAGGACGGCTGGCCGCTGATCGGCATCATCGACCAGCCGATCGCCGGCGAGCGCTGGGTCGGCGCGACGGGGCGACCGACGCTGTTCAATGGCAAGCCCGCGACGACGCGCACATGCCGCAGCCTCTCCGACGCCGTGCTCGCGACGACCGGGCCGCAATATTTCAGCGACCATGACGGCGAGCATTTCATGGCGCTCGCGGCGAAGACCTCGCACAAGCGGATGGTCTTCGGCGGCGACTGCTATAATTACGGGCTGCTCGCGAGCGGACATATCGATCTGGTCGTCGAGGCCGGACTGAAACTCCACGATTTCGCCGCACTCGTTCCCGTGGTCGAGGGCGCCGGCGGGACGATGTGCGACTGGAACGGCGATCCGCTGAATGCCGAAAGTTCGGGCCATGTCATCGCACTCGGCGATCCGGCGCGGCTGGAGGATATTATCGAGGGGCTGGCTTGCCACCACTGACGAAGAGGAGCGAGACATGGCATTCGACGGCAGCTGCCACTGCGGCGCAGTGACCTATACGGTCGAAGGCGATATTCCGGATACGGCAATGAGCTGCAACTGCTCGCACTGCCGCCGCAAGGGCTTCCTGCTCGCCTTCGTACCGATCGACCAATTTCGGCTCACCGCGGGCGGCGACAAGCTCGCCTCCTACAAGTTCAACAAGCATAATATCGACCATCAATTCTGCACGACATGCGGCTGCCAGGGCTTTTCGGTCGGCACTGGCCCCGACGGGTCGAAGATGGCGGCGGTCAACCTGCGCTGCGTACCCGACACCGACCTCGACGCGCTGAATATCCAGAAGGTCGACGGGGCGAGCTTTTAAGCCTCCGGCGCTTGCAATTCCGGGCGAATCCGTCTAGGCGCGCCGCTTCCGATTGTACCGGCTGGCTGAAAGGGCTGCCAGGCCGATACGCAAACGGACTTCAAAAGGAGACCAAAATGCCCAAGATGAAGACCAAGAGCGGTGTGAAGAAACGCTTCAAATTCACCGCCTCGGGCAAGGTGAAGCACGGCGTCGCCGGCAAGCGCCACCGCCTGATTTCGCACAACTCGAAATATATCCGCACCAACCGCGGCACCAGCGTGCTCAGCGATTCGGACGCGGCCCATGTGCGCCTCTGGGCGCCTTACGGCCTGAAGTAAGGAGCGCCAGACCATGTCACGCATCAAACGCGGCGTCACCACGCGCGCCAAGCACAATCGGATCCTGGAACAGGCCAAGGGCTATTATGGCCGTCGCAAGAACACGATCCGCGTCGCGCGCCAGGCCGTCGAAAAGGCCGGGCAGTACGCCTATCGCGACCGCAAGGTCAAAAAGCGGAACTTTCGCGCCCTTTGGATCCAGCGCATCAACGCGGCGGTCCGCGCCGAAGGCCTGACCTATTCGCAGTTCATGCACGGTGTGAAGCTCGCCGGGATCGAGCTCGACCGGAAGGTCATGGCCGATCTCGCGATGAACGAAGGCGGTGTCTTCACCGCGATCATCGCGCAGGCGAAGGCGGCTTTGCCCAAGGCGGCGTAAGCCCCCGGCGAAATCGCAGAAACAAAAAGGGCGGTCCTGCGGGGCCGCCCTTTTTCGTTGGCCGTGATCACATCAGATGTCAGATTTTGGGCGTGGGGATCTCCAGCGGGAGCCCGGATCAAGTCCCGGATGACGAGAATTTGGAAGAACAGCGATCGACCGAAGCCGGGCCTGCGATCCACACTCAGAAACGGCGCGAAGGTTGCCCCTCGCGCCGTTCCGACAATGGTCCATTGGAAACCATCGCCCCCCTCCCTCCGAACCGGTTAGCCGTGGGTCGCAGAAAGCATACGGCCGGCGGAAGTGTCCCTATGCCGCGACATATGCCGACGCAGCGGCGGCAAAAATTGTAAAAACCCGACAACCGATAAACCCAGGATGTTGTTTTTTTTACGCATGGCTTCGCATGGATGACGTCATGACCGTGGGAGAAACTGCAAGTACGCCGGAAAACAGCGCTCGCGTCGCGACGCGCTTCTTTCCCGTCTCCGCCGCGCTCGCCCCCTATTGCAGCATCATCTACCTGACCGAGGTCGACGCCCCGGCGGGCGTATTGGTCGAGGATCATCTTCATCCCGAATGGGCGAATCTGCGCTTTATCGATGGCGAATCCGCCTTCGCCGCGATCGCGGGCGCGGCCCCCGAACCGATACCGCCTTTCGTCGTCACCGGACCGACCAGCGGGGCAACGCATTTCATCGTCGGTCCGATGCGCGCGTGGGGCATCGGCTTCCTGCCCGCGGGCTGGGCCAAATTCTTCACCATCCCGGCCGAGGAGCTGGCCGACCGCTTCGTCGATGGCGCGCAGCATCCTGCGTTCGCCGCCCACGCGCCGTTGCTCAAGGCGTTGCGGCGGGCGAACGATGTCGAGGCCGCAGCCAGCTTACTCGACGATCATTTCGCGGGCCTGCTCGCCACGGCGCCGCGCGACGACCCCGCGATCTTCGCCGCGCACGCAGCGCTCGTCGACGACGAACAGACCAGCGTCGCCAATCTTGGCGCAAGGCTTGGCCTGTCCGAACGGTCGGTCGAACGCCTCTCGCGCCGCGCCTTCGGCTTTCCCCCCAAACTGCTGCTGCGCCGCCAGCGCTTCCTGCGCAGCCTCGCCCGCTTCATGCTCGACCCTTCGATGAGCTGGATCGAGACGCTTGACCATCATTACTACGATCAGGCGCAGTTCACGCGCGATTTTCGCCGCTTCATGGGAATGAGCCCGCGCGCCTATGCCGCCCTGCCGAAGCCGATCCTCGCCGCCGCCGCCCGCGGTCGCGCGGCGGCGGCTGGCGAAGCGGTGCAGGGACTCCACAAGCCCGCCGGATAGCGCCCTTTTCCGCCAACGGGCTTGACCCGCGCGACGCGTTCGGTGCAAGCGGCTGGCAACCGATGCGCGGGCACCGCCGCTGCCCTAACGATACAGAAACGAATGACGATGAGCGAGACAGAGGCCCTGCAAGCGAAGCTGGTGGGCGATATTGAAGCCGCAGCCGATCTCGATGCCCTGGAGGCGCTGCGCGTCGCGGCACTCGGCAAGGCCGGCAGCATCACCGGGCTCCTCAAGACACTCGGCGCGATGACGCCCGAGAAACGCCAGGCCGAGGGTCCGAAAATCCACGGCCTGCGCGAAGCCGTCACCGAAGCGATCGCGACGCGCAAGGCGGCGCTCGAGGACGCGGCGCTCGCCGCGAAGCTCGCGGGCGAGACGCTCGACATGACGCTGCCGGCCGCAAACGCACCGAAAGGCAGCGTCCATCCGGTGAGCCAGGTCATGGACGAACTTGCCGAAATCTTCGCCGACATGGGGTTCGCGGTCGCCACCGGGCCCGAGATCGAGGACGAGTGGCGCAACTTCACCGCGCTCAACATTCCCGAAACGCATCCGGCGCGCGCGATGCACGACACTTTCTATTTCCCCGACCAGATGCGCGGCGGCGCCGACGCGGGCCCGGGCGAGGGCGGCCGCATGCTGTTGCGCACCCACACCTCGCCGGTGCAGATCCGCACGATGATGTCACAGGAGCCGCCGATCCGGATTATCGCGCCCGGCCGCGTCTATCGCAGCGACAGCGACGCGACGCACACCCCGATGTTCCATCAGGTCGAGGGACTGGTGATCGATCGCGGCATCCATATGGGCCACCTCAAGTGGACTCTCGAAACCTTCCTCAGGGCGTTCTTCGAACGCGACGACATCGTGCTGCGCCTGCGGCCGAGCTATTTCCCCTTCACCGAACCTTCGGCGGAGGTCGACGTCGGCTACCGCCAGGAAAAGGGCCGCCGCATCGTCGGGGGTCATGGCGACGACGACGGCCATGCCTGGATGGAATTGCTCGGCAGCGGCATGGTCAATCGCCGCGTTATCGCGAATTGCGGGCTCGATCCCGACGAATGGCAGGGTTTTGCTTTCGGCGCCGGCATCGACCGGCTTGCAATGCTCAAATATGGCATGGACGATCTGCGCGCCTTCTTCGACGGCGATCTTCGCTGGCTGGCGCATTACGGGTTCGGCGCGCTGAGTGTCCCGACGTTGAGCGGGGGGATTTCGGCATGAAGATCACGCTCGACTGGCTCCGCGAGCATCTCGACGGCGGTTTCACCGCAGACGACGTCGTCGCAACGCTGAACCGCATCGGCCACGAGGTCGAAGGCGTCGAGAACCCGGCCGAGAAACTCGCCGGCTTTCGCGTCGCCAAGGTCCTGACCGCCGAAAAGCATCCGCAGGCCGACAAGCTGCAGGTGCTGACCGTCGACAGCGGTGACGGCGTGCCGCTGACGGTCGTCTGCGGCGCCCCCAATGCGCGCGCGGGACTCGTCGGCGTGCTCGGGCTTCCCGGCGCCGTGGTGCCCGCGAACGGCATGGAGCTGAAGGTCGCGGCGGTGCGGGGCGTCGAATCGAACGGCATGATGTGCTCGACGCGCGAACTCGAGCTGGGCGACGATCATGACGGGATCATCGAACTGCCCGCCGATGCACCGGTCGGCACCCCCTTCGCCGATTATTCGGGCGCAGGCGATCCGGTGATCGATATCTCGATCACGCCGAACCGGCAGGATTGCATGGGGGTGCGCGGCATCGCCCGCGACCTCGCCGCCGCCGGGCTCGGTACGCTGAAGCCGCTCGACGTCCCGACGATCGCCGGCGAAGGCGCTCCCGCGACCGAAATCCGCACCGACGATCCAGAAGCCTGCCCCGCCTTCTTCGGCCGCACGATCGCCGGCGTCACCAATGGCACCGCGCCCGAATGGATGCGCCGCCGGCTGGAAGCGGTCGGCCAGCGATCGATCTCGGCGCTCGTCGACATCAGCAATTATGTGATGTTCGATCTGGGCCGCCCAAGCCACATCTATGACCGCGCCAAACTGACCGGCGCGCTCGTCGCTCGCCGCGCGAAGGTTGGCGAGACCGTCACCGCGCTCAATGGCAAAGATTATACGCTCACCGACACGATGACCGTAATCGCTGATGATCGCGAGGTCCACGACATCGCGGGCATCATGGGCGGCGAGCATAGCGGGTGCAGCGAGACCACGACCGATGTGCTGATCGAGATCGCCTATTTCACACCCGAGCGCATTGCCCTGACCGGACAGGCGCTCGCGCTGACCAGCGACGCGCGCGGCCGTTTCGAGCGCGGGGTCGACCCGGCGTTTCTCGACGACGCGACCGCGATCGTCACCGCGCACGTCCTCGCAATCTGCGGCGGCATCCCGTCGGCGGTGATGCGCGCGGGTACGCCGCCCGCCGAGGTGAAGAGCGTCGATTACGATCCCGCGCTGTCGGCGACGCTCGGCGGTATCGCGATCGAGCCCCAACGGCAGAAGGATATTCTCGCCGCGCTCGGCTTCGGGGTCACGGAGAACGCTGGACGCTGGCAGGTGACCGTGCCGAGCTGGCGCCGCGACGTCGACGCCGCACCCGACATCGTCGAGGAAGTCACGCGCATCAACGGCTTCGACGCGATCGAATCGGTGCCGTTGCCGCGCAAGGATGGCGTCGCCAAGCCGACCGCAACGGCCGAACAATTGGTCGAGCGCCGCGCGCGCCGCGCAGCCGCGGCGGCCGGGTTCCACGAGGCGGTGACCTGGTCGTTCGTCAGCGAGCGCGAGGCCGCGCCCTTCGGCGGCGGCACATGGACCCTCGCCAACCCGATCAGCGAAGATTTGAGAGTCATGCGCCCGTCGCTGCTTCCCGGCCTGCTCTCCGCTGCCGCGCGCAACCGGAATCGCGGCGCGGACAGCATCCGCCTGTTCGAGATCGGCCGCCGCTACCTCGGCACGACCGAACATCCAACGCTCGGCGTGCTGATGGCCGGCGACAAGGCGCCGCGCGGCTGGCAGACGGGCAAGGCAGCGTCCTTCGACGCCTTCGACGCGAAGGCGACCGCGCTCGCGCTCCTCGAAGCTGCGGGCGCGCCCGCCGACCGGTTGCAGGTGATGGAGCCTGTCGAGGCGAGCGGCATCTGGCACCCCGGCCAGTCGGCGACGCTGCGGCTCGGACCCAAGGCGGTACTCGCCGAATTCGGAGCGTTGCACCCGGCGCTGACGAAGCATTTCGATGTCGACGGACCGGTGATGGCGGTGCAGATTTTCCTGGACGCGATCCCGGCGAAGCGCGCGAGCGGACCAGCACGCGCCGCCTTCACCCCGCCCGCGCTGCAATCGGTTCGCCGCGATTTCGCTTTCCTCGCGCCCGAAGGCCTTGCGGCGGGCGATCTTGTCCGCACGATTCGCGGTGCCGACAAGGCGGCGATCACCGACGCGCGCCTGTTCGACCGCTTCGCGGGGCAGGGCGTGCCCGAGGGACAGGTCAGCCTCGCGGTCGAGGTCGAGCTGCAGCCGCAGGACAAGAGCTTCACCGAGGCCGAACTGAAAGCGATTGCCGACAAGGTGGTTGCGGCAGCCGCGAAGGTCGGGGCGGTGCTGCGCGGGTAGCTTGCCGACCGAACGGATCACTGCGTTCGTACGGCGATATGATATCGGCGAACAATGATCCTATGTTCCATTGATGATGGGAAATGGGTCATGACGAGCAAAGGCCATTATCGGCTGTTCGAAACCGCGGCGGGCGTTGCGGGCATCGGCTGGGTCCGGACCGGCGTTGCCTGCCTGCGCCTGCCTTCCCCAAGCGCCGCCGAGACCGAGCGCAGCCTGCTCCGCCGCATGCCCGGCGCGATGCGGATCGCGCCGCCCGCCGAAGTCGAGGCCGTGATCGACGCCGCAGTCCGTTATTTCGCCGGCGAGCGCATCGACTTTTCGGGCGTGCCGGTCGACCTTGGCGAACAGACTCCCTTCTTTTCGCGCGTCTATGACCGGGTGCGGCAACTCGGCTGGGGCGAGACGACAACCTATGGCGCGATCGCAAGCGACCTTGGCGCAGCGCCCGAATATGCGCGCGATGTCGGGCAGGCGATGGCGGCGAATCCCGTTCCGCTGATCGTCCCCTGCCACCGCGTGATGGCAGCCGGCGGAAAGATCGGGGGCTTCTCGGCACCAGGCGGGTCGATGTCGAAGGCGCACATGCTCGAACTCGAAGGAGTCGAATTGGTCGCGCCGCCTGCCCAGCAAGGATTCGATTTCTAAGGCGAGGCCCCTAGGCGGCGACGGCCTCTTCGCTACGGCTGCCCGCGGCTTCGAGCAGGCGCTTCTCCAGCGATTTTACCCGCGCGGCGCTGTCGATCTTGTCGCCGATCAGGTCGGTTACATAGAAGGTATCGACCGCCCGCTCGCCATAGGTCGCGACATGCGCGCTGTGCACTGTCACTTTCGACTGGAACAGCGCATAGGCAAGCTGGTTGAGCAACGCCGGCCGATCCTGCGCATTGACCTCGATCACCGTAAACCGATTGGAAGCCTTGTTGTCGATGAAGACGCTGGGGGCGATCCGGAACGCCTCGGCGCGAGTCCGCGGTAGCGCGCGCGCCTCCAGTTTCGGGAGCAGTTTCTGACGGTTGGCTAGCGCATCCTCGATTGCGCGGGTCAACCGGCCTATCTGCCCCGCCTCGTCGAACGGCCGGCCGAGCGGATCCTGGACGAGGAAATTGTCGAGCGCGAGCCCGTCGCGCGTCGTATGGATGCGCGCGTCGATGATGTTGCCACCGGCAAGGTGGATGCCCCCCGCCATGCGATAGAACAGCCCCGGATGGTCGGCGGCCAGCACCATGACGAGCGTCGCGCCGCGATCGTCGTCGGGAACCGCGGCGATGTGCAGCGGCGCATTGCCGGCCTGGCGGATATGCAACATGTTGGCCGCAATGACCTCGACCGGTTCGGCGATCCAATAGCTTTCGGGCATGCGCTTCGCGAGCGCATCGAAGGTTTTCGCGTCGAACCCGAATTGCGCCGCCACCGCCTCCTTCTTGCTCGCGATCCGCGCCTCGCGCCCGCGTTGCTTGTGCCCGAGGCGCAGCACCTCTTCGGCGGCATCGAACAATTCCGTGAGCAGCTGCCGTTTCCATCCGTTCCACACGCCGGGCCCGACCGCACGGATATCGACGACGGTGAGCACGAGCAGCAGGCGCAGGCGCTCCGGGCTCTGCACGACCTGCGCGAAGTCGAGAATCGTCTTGAAATCGGCAAGGTCGCGCTTGAACGCCGTCGCCGACATCAACAGGTGATGGCGGACCAGCCACGACACCGTCTCGGTTTCCGCATCGCTCAGTCCCAACCGCGGACAGACGCGCAGCGCGAGTTCGGCGCCTAGGACACTATGATCGCCGCCGCGACCCTTCGCGATGTCGTGCAGCAGCACCGCGACATAGATGACGCGCCGCGAATGGATCTGCCCCATGATCGCAGTCGACAGCGGATGGTCTTCCTTCAGCCGGTCCTGCTCGATGTCAGAGAGAAGGCCGATCGCGCGGATCGTATGCTCGTCGACCGTATAGTGATGATACATGTCGAACTGCATCTGCGCGACGACGCGGCCGAAATCGGGCACAAAGCGGCCGAACACCCCCGCCTCGTTCATCCAGCGCAGCACCGTTTCGGGGTCGCGCGGGCTGGTCAGCACGTCGAGGAACAGCGCGTTGGCTCGCGCGATACGGCGCACGCCCCGCGTCTCGATCAGCTTCGCGTCGTGCCGTGCCTGCCGCATCGCCTGCGGATGGATTTCGAGGCCATGTTTGTCGGCGAGCGCGAAAATCTCGATCAGCCGCACCGGATCCTGCTCGAAATAATCCTCCGACGGCAGCGCGAGCCGGCCGCGGTCGAGGACGAAGCCATGCAGCCGTCCCGGCCGCCGTCGCAGCGTCGGCAGGAAACGCCGCCCGCGCGCGGCGAGCTGCTCGTCGAGATGCGCGAGAAAAGTACCGGTAAGATCGCCCACCGCCTTGGCGTGCAGGAAATAGAGCTGCATGAAGCGTTCGACAGCGCTCTTTCCCGGCCGCTCGGCAAAATGCATGCGGTGCGCGATTTCGCGCTGGAAATCGAAGGTCAGCCGGTCCTCGGCGCGCCCCGCGAGCGTGTGGAGATGGCAGCGCACCGCGAGCAGGAAATTCTCGGCGCGCGAAAACTGGCGAAGCTCGCGGCTGGTCAGCAAGCCGGCATCGACAAGTTCGGGCACGGTGCGGACGCGGTGGATGAACTTGCCGATCCAGAACAAGGTGTGGAGGTCGCGCAGCCCTCCCTTGCCTTCCTTCACATTGGGTTCGACGACATAGCGCGAATCGCCCATCCGCTTGTGCCGCTCGTCGCGCTCGGCAAGCTTTTCGGCAACGAACGCTCGGGCGTTGCCGGCGACAACCTCGGCATCGAAGCGGGCCGACGCCTGGTCGTAGAGGTCGCGGTCGCCCCAGATGAATCGCGCCTCGAGGAGCGCGGTGCGGATCGTCAGATCCTCTTTCGCAGCGCGCACCATCTCGTCGAGCGAGCGCGACGAATGGCCGACCTTCAATCCGAGGTCCCACAACGTATAGAGCTGTGCCTCGATCACCTGTTCGGTCCAGCTCGTCTGCTTGAACGGCGTGAGAAAGCCGATGTCGATGTCGCTGAACGGCGCCATCTCGCCGCGCCCATAGCCGCCGACCGCGATCAGCGTGATACGTTCGCCCGCCGACCGATTGCCGGCGGGATAGAGATGATCGACCGTAAAATCATGCGACAGGCGAACGATCTGGTCGATCAGGAAGGCCGTGGCGTTCGCCGCGACCCGCCCCGACGACGGGCGATCGAGCAGTCGGCGATCGATCTCGGCACGTCCCGCTTCGAGCGCGGCCTTGAGCAACTCGACCATCGCGCGGCGGCGGGCGCCGGTATCGCTCGTCGCGCCGGCGAGTTCGCCGAGCTGGTCCGAAAGCGCGCGGCGATCGATGATCGCGCGGCGGCCTTCCAGATTGCCGAACAGGTCGCTCATCCTTCGGAGACCAATATTTGTTTCAGCCGGTAGAGCGCATCGAGTGCCTCGCGCGGCGCGAGCGAATCGGGATCGATGGCGGCGAGCGCGTCGCGCAGCGCATCCTTTACCGCCGCCGGCGCCTCGGCAAACGTCGCGGCGAACAGCGGCAAGTCGTCCAGGCCGGCCGCCAATCCGCCGGTCTTTTCGCGCCCGGCTTCCAGCTTCGCCAGAACTGCCTCGGCACGCTTGACGACGGCCGCCGGAACGCCAGCCAGCCGCGCAACCGCCAGACCGTAACTCCGGTCGGCGGGTCCCTCGGCAAGCTCGTGGAGCAGCACCAGATCACCTTGCCATTCGCGCGCGCGGACATGGTGAAGCGACAGCGCTTCGAGCGTTTCGGCTAGGCGCGTCAGTTCGTGATAATGTGTCGCGAACAGGCAGCGGCATTTGTTGACCTCGTGCACCGCCTCGACCACCGACCAGGCGAGCGCGAGCCCGTCGTAAGTCGACGTGCCGCGCCCGACCTCGTCGAGAATGACGAAGCTTTGCGGCGTTGCCTGCGCGAGAATCGCCGCGGTCTCGACCATCTCGAC
>JAEWIL010000199.1 GCA_023387085.1 Pseudomonadota bacterium
CGCCGCTGAACCGGTTCCGCCCCGCCTTGGCTGCGGCGCGTTCTCCACCGGGGAGCTTCACCGTACCGCCGACGCCCGCGGGCAGCTCGACATCGAGCCGGCAGCTGTCCCCGGTGACCTTCCAGTCGGTACGGATGGTGCCCGAGACGCTCCGGTAGGTCGCGCCGGCCGTTTTCAGCCTGCGGTCGATGATGGGAGCGATCTCCACGCTCGCGAACCCGGGCTCTGCGGGCGCGATGCCGGCGATGCGGCGGAACAGGAAGGCGCCGATTGCGCCGAACGCATAATGGTTGAGGCTGTTCATGCCATCTTCCGCGCGGTCGCTGTCCCAGCGCTCCCACATCGATGTGGCGCCTTGCTCCACCATATAGCCCCAGGACGGAAAGCTTCGCTGGAGCAGCAGCGACACCGCCGCGCGTTCCTGTCCCGTCGCGGCGAGCGCGTCGAGGATATGGGGTGTGCCGAGGAAGCCGGTCGAGAGATGACCGCCGCGCTTCGCGATGTCGGCGACCAGGCGGCGTCCGGCTTCATCCGCGGCTTCTGGGGATAGCAGCCCGAAGCGGATGGGGAGGATATAGCTGGTCTGGCTGCCGTTGCCGATGCTGCCGTCGGCCTTGACGAACGCCTGGTTGAAGGCGGCGCGGATGCGACCGAACAACTCTTCGTAGCGCTGGGCATCGTCCTTCCGGCCGATCGCCTGCGCCATCTCCGCCATCTTGCGCGCATTGGCAGCCCAGAAAGCGGTGCCGATCAGATCCTTGGGCGTCGTTGCAAGCCCGGGGTTGGCGGGGCTCGAGTCGACCGCGAGCCAGTCGCCATAGTCGGCGCCGCGCGATTTGCTCCAGATGAGGTCGGGATTGTTGCCCGCGATCCAGCCCATATAGCGCTCCATCGCCTGCCAGTTGGCGGCGATCACCCCCGTGTCCCCGAACTGGCGCCACGCGACATGCGGCATGATGATGCCGCCGTCCGCCCAGCCGGGCGAGGAGAGGTTCGATCCCGGGACGAAGGGCGGGATGCAGTCGGGGAAGGCGCCGTCCTTGCGCTGGCCGGCGCGCATGTCGTCCATGACGCGGCCCGTATAGGCCTCGGTGTCCATGTTGAAGGACGCTGCCTCCCAGAACACCTGCGCATCGCCGATCCATCCAAGCCGCTCGTCGCGCTGCGGGCAATCGGTCGGCAAGCCCCAGAAGTTGGATTTCTGGCTCCAGAGCGAATTCTCCCAGAACTTCCGGATGACGGGATCGCCGGTGCTGAAATCGCCGGTGATACCGAGGTCCTGGTAGCCCGCGACCGCCTCGAGGTTCCAGCTGCCCCGGTCCTCCGGAAGACCGTGGACCTCGACATAGCGGAACCCGTGGTAGGTGAAGCGCGGTTGCCAGGTCTCGCGGCCGCTTCCCGCGGCGATATAGACATCGCGGGCGAGCGCGGTGCGCAGGTTCGCCTGGTCGACCTCGCCGCTCGGCTTCAGCGATTCGGCAAAGCGCATCTCGATCCGCGTACCGGCAGCGGCGCGTATTTCCAGATGCGGCCATCCGGCAAAATTCTGTCCGAAATCTATGACATGGGCGCCGGAGCTCAGTCGCTGTATCGACTTCGGCTTTAGCCGCTCATGGCCCCGGATCGGCGGGCAGCGCTGCGGCTCGATCGCCATTGCGGGTGCGTCGGCGGCCTCGGCGGGCCGCCACCCGGGGCTAGTGTCGCCGGGGAGAGACCATGTTGGGCGCTCGAGGCGCGCGTCATGGATTTCTCCATCGTAAATGCTGCTCTCCCGGATCGCGGACTCGGCGATTTCCCAGCCATCGCCGGTGGCGACGCGCGTCGCCGTGCCATCGGCGAACTCGATCTCGAGCTGCGCGCGGACCCGGCAGGGGGCAGGGCCGAAGGCGAAGCGGGCGCTGGTGCTGAACTTGCTGCCATAGACGCCGTCGCCGACCCACAGGCCGAGCATGTTGCGCCCGGGCACCAGCTGCGCGGTCACGTCGTAGCTCTGGTAGACGATGCGTTTTGAGGGGTCGGTGAGCTCGGGCGCCATTTCGGCATCGCCGACCCGCGCGCCGTTGAGCCAGGGCTCATAGCCGCCCAGCGCCGAGACATGAAGCCGCGCGCGCCTGACCTTCTTCGGCAGGTCAAAGCCGCGGCGGAGCTGAACCGCAGGATAGGCCGGCCAGGGCTGGCCGACCGGCAGCGTGCCCGTAGCCGCCTTCGCCGCGGCCCAGCCGCTGTCGTCGAAGCCGCGCGCTTCCCAGCCCTCGGGCGCGTCGATAACCGATTTCCACGCGTCCGCGCCGAGCGCGCGGGTCTCGCCGAGCGCGGGACCCGCGCGCAGCAGCGCGGCGAGAACGGGCGGCGGCGTGCCGAACCCGACGCGCCGGATGACTTCGACCGCGATGCTGTTGGCGCCGGCCTCGAGCCGAACGGGCAACACCGTCATCGCTGTCCAGCGCAGTGGCTCGCCGCCGGCCGGGACCGCTTGCTCGCCATTGACCCAGACGCCCTTGATCTCATGCGCCGAGAGCAGCAGCTCGGCGGCCTCGCCGGGGCTCTCGATCACCCCGCGGAAATAGCGGCTGGCTCCGGTCTTGGGCATGGTTTCACCGGCTACCCAGTGCAGGCCCGCGAGCCGGTCGCGCTTCGCTGTCTCGGTCTCGCAGGCGAGCCAGCCGGCCTCCCAATTTTCGGGGCCTTGTTCCCAGCTCGAAACCTCGCTCTTGCGCGCCGCGCCGCGCGCGGGCCACACCTCGACCTGCCAGACGGCGCGGTCCGCGATCGGCGGACCCGCGTAGGCAATGTCGAAACTCCGGGCGTCGTCGATCTTGCCGCTGTCCCAGAGCAGCGCGCGGCCCGCGGCGAGGTCGGCTTCATTGGCCGCGACCCGAATGCGGAAGGCGCGCTGCCCGGCATCGCCGGTGCTCCAGGAAAAGCGCGGCGGCAGGTTTCCGAGCGCAAGCGGTGTGTCGAGCCCGCAGACGCGGGGCGCGGCGAGCGATGCGGCGCTGCGGTCGCCCGGGGCGGCCCAAGCGGTGACCGAGGATTGCGCCGCAAGCCCCATTGTCGCGATTCCGGCTGCCATTGCCTCGCGTCTGCTGATCTCCATCGACCCCTCCTTTTCGATTGTCATTCTGTCCGCTCGGGGCGGCTTGTTACGGCTTGATCTCGGAGCGGGCGAGGCGGGCCGTGCCCGAGAGGACGGGATCGGTGGCGGACCGCGCGATCTCGACCGATACGTCGCCCGCCGGCACGATCCAGCGCTGGGCACCCGCGTCGAAGCTCGCGAGCAGGCGGGGATCGGCCACGATGGTGACTGTCTTGGACTGGCCGGGCGCGAGCATGGGCTTGTCCCAGCCGACCAGGCGTTTCGCCTTGCCGGCGAGGCGGACATAGACCTGCGGCACGTCGGCGCCGAAGCGGGAGCCTGCGTTGGTCACGCGGAAACTGACGCGGAGCGTCTTGCCGCCGCTGACCTTGAGCCGGTCATAGGTAAACCGCGAATAGCTCAGCCCGTAACCGAAGGCATAGAGCGGCTTGTGTCCGCGGGCGTCGAACCAGCGGTAGCCGGCGTCCGATCCTTCGGGATATTCAAGGTCGAAGGGCGGCGCGTCGGTCTGGATTCCGTAGATCGCCTTCTCTTCCTTCGATGCGGGCGGCAGCGTCGATCCCGGCAGGACGGGGTTGGGAAGCTGGGCCGCGTCGGCGGGGAAGGTGACGGGCAGGCGTCCCGAGGGATTGATGCGGCCGCTCAGAATGCCCGCGAGCGAGGCGGCGCCGCGCTGACCGGGGTACCAGGCCGAGATGATCGCACCAACCTTGTCGCGCCACGGCATCAGCACAGGATTGCCCGTCTGCAGGACGACAACCGTGTTCCTGTTGGCGCCGCCGACGGCTGCGATCAATTCGTCCTGTCCGTCCCCGAGGCCAAGATCCTGGTGATCCTCGGCTTCGGTCGAATATTTCTCGGCGAGCACGACGGCGATGTCGGCGCTCCGTGCCGCCGCCGCGGCCGCGGCGGGGTCGCTTCCGTCGAG
>JAEWIL010000220.1 GCA_023387085.1 Pseudomonadota bacterium
GTCGTCGGGTGTCGTCACGATTTCCTGCAAATAGGGTTCGTGGCTGTACCGGCGCAGCCCGATCAGCTTCAACTTTCCAGGGCCAAGGCCGAATTGGTAATCGCCGCTAACCTCGTAATTCCAGCTGTCGGCATTTTCATACACGGTGCGCAGCCGGTCGGGCAGGCCGGGGCCGGTACGCAAGCCGTCCTCGTAATAGCGATCATATTTGCGCTGAACATGGCCGCCCAGATTGGCGACCGTGTCGCCCGGCGGATCCCAGGTAATACGTCCGGACAGTTTCGGCGTGTCATAATGGGTATTCCATATGTCCTTTCGCTGTTCGATGACATTGCCCGCGCCGTCGTAGATCAGGGTCGGGCCGCCCGCGCCGCTGCGCGCCGAGTCATTATTGTTGAGACCCGCCTCATATTCGATGTCGCCTGTCCGTCCGCGCACCGACACGTCGCCGCGGGTGAACAGCGGATCGGTATAATGCGCGCGAAATTCGGGCTTCCACGAAAATTGCCCCGAGAAACTGTCGGCGCGATAGACGATGTTCGCGACCTGCCCCGACAGTCCGGGAATATCCAGCGTCGCGCCGTCGACGATCTCGATCCGCTCGACATTGCCGGCGGGGATCCGCGACAGCTGGGTATACATGTCGTCGGCCTTGTTCGATGGCCGCTCGCCGTTGAACAGCACATTGCCCGTCGCCTGCCCCAGGCCGCGCAGATTCTCGTTATCGCGGATCGAAAAGCCGGGAACCTGCGCCAGCATGTCATAGGCGTTCTTCGGCGCGTAACGCGCGAAGTCGGCGGGCGTGAAGATTTGCCGCGCTGTGCTTTTCGCGGTTGCCGGGACGTCGGTCGACGCGGGCGGCGGCGTATCGCCGGTGGGCGCCGCCTCCTGCGCCAAGGCGGGCATGGCGGAGAGCGCGGCGGCAAGCGCCGCGAGACTTGCCGCGAATTTCACTGACCGCTCCCCCGCGCCCGGTTCATCGCCCGGGCATATTCAGGCGAAACGCCCATCGCCTTCATGCCGATGACATCCCGGGCGCTCAGCCCCCGATATCCAGCAGTCGCTAGGCCGCGCACATAGACGCCGTCGACGTCCAGCGCCTTGCACGCAATCGCATCGCCGACATCGGTCAGCACCATTGCTTCGGATTTGAGATCGCGAACATAGGCCGGCGTGACCTTGAGCGCGGCGGCGGCGATCAGGTCGCCATCGTTCTTCAGGCGCAGCCCTTCGGCAGTCAATCCGTCGGCGAGTTCGATCGTCGCATCGACCAGCAGCATCGCGAGCAGGTCGTCGCGGTCCTTGGGTGCGAGCCCGCGCGATGCCAGCTCGGCCTCGAACCGTCGATCGGCGGTGAAGCGGCAGGTGCCCGCCCCGTCGAACGCCTTCATCAGCGCCCCCGAACAGGTCAGCGTCCCCGAATCGTGAACGATCGTGAAGGACACCGGGCCGCTTCCGCTGCGCAGCGCCGCCTCGGTGCCGGCAAGGCCCCGGCGCGACCCGTCGACCGCGACGTCGCTGTTCGACTGGTGGCGGCTGACACGCAGATGCGGCTTGCCCTTGCCACTGGCCGGCGTGGCCTTCCATTCGATGTCGTTCAGCACCAGCGGGTCATATGCAGCGCTCGGCGCGGCGCAGGCGAGAACCGATAGCAGCGCGGCGCCGGTTGCGAAAATCAGCGTTTTCATGGCGTACTCCTCCCCGTGCGCCGGGCGAGCGCCATCGCTCGCCGCCGCAGCGGCAATTCAAAACAGGGGTTCGATCAAGGGATGTCGGGGTTGGACGAACGTCCGAACGTCAGTCTTCTGGCGCCTCGGGCGGTGCGGGCGGCTTCGGGATTTCGACCCGCATCACATGGCCACCCGCGCGTGTCTCGACGGTGCCGTCCCTGATGTCGACGCGGGTCTCGTCCTTGCGGACCGAGGTGCGCCGCTTCGTTCCGGCTTCCATGCCGGTCGCGCGCAGCTCGATCGCCTGGTCGGCATCCTTCAGCGAATAGCCGGCCCCACGCATCCGGCGGATATAGTCGCCGGTGACTCCCATGGCGCGCAGCGCGTGCAGGTCGTCGATCGACAGGCCGGGAAGCTGCGCCTTCATCTCGCGGGCATAGCCCGGCTCGATATGCAGCGCCGACGCACCGATCAAATCGTCCATGTCGGCACCCGGAAAGATGCCGCGCATCGCGTTGACATAGGCCGCATCGACCCCAGTCGCCTTCGCGGCGATGATATCGTCGGGGTCCATCGATCCGCCCTGCTGCCGCATATGCGCGACATATTCGGGGGTCACGCCGACCGCGCGCATGCTGACGAGCTGTTCGGCGGTCAGCGGCTTGTGCGACGCGGTCGCGGTGGCAGTAGATGCCTCACCCCCGGACGAGGCACCGCCCGCGGTCGTGGCGGACGGATGCGCCACGGCCGGGGCGGCGGCAGCGAAAGGAACCGGGGAGTCCTTCGCCGCCTTTTTCTGGTCCGCGGTCGCCGAGAAGGCGGCGAGCGGGGCAGTGACCCCGGCGAGCAGGATCAGGCTCATCAGCATCCAGCTCGCGCTCGCGGGGCCGCGCTTCAGGCTGCCGTCGAGGACGCGGGTAATCCGGCGCTTGAGGCTGCCCTTGCCGGGCGCCACGCCGTGCGCTGCCATCAGCGCACCCTGATTGTCGTGGCGCGCCGCGCCGACGAGCAAGGTCGCATAATCGGGGCCGTCGATGTCGGCCATCAGCACCGCGTCGTCGGCCGCTTCCTCGCGCAGCTGGTGGCTTTCACGCGCCAGCACCCATACGAGTGGATTGAACCAGAAGAGCGCGCAGACGGTGCGGGCGCCGAGCAGCTTCGCCCAGTCCAGCCGGGCAACATGCGCCAGTTCGTGCGCGATGATCGCCTCGGCCTCGCCCACCGCCTCGACCGCGACCGGGCTCAGCACGATCGTCGGACGCAGCACGCCCCAGCTGATCGGCGAGCGCAGTTCGTCGCTCACGAGCAGCGCGGTGCCGTGTTTGAAGCCCATGCGCCGCTGCGCTCCGGCGAGCGCGGCGAGCCACGACCCCTCGGTCAGCACCTCGGCGCGGCGGCGCATCGCGAACAAGCGAATGACCGCGACCAGCATCATTCCAGACAGCAGCGCCAGCGGGATCGCATAGAGAAAGGAGGCAAGGTCGCCGACCTCCGGCAGCGAGACGATCGCCGTATCATCAACTGCCCCGGCCGTCGGCGCCGTGGGTAACGCCTGCGCGGCGGGCGCGGCGCCCGTTGCCGTCGGCGCCGCGAAGGCTGGCGCTCGCTCGGCGGCGACGGTCCAGCTTTCGGGCAGCGGGTTCCACGACGGCAAGAGCAGCATCGCGGCGGGCAGCGCAAGCAGCGCGACGATCCCGGCGTGCGCGATCATCGACCGCTCGCCGGCAGACCGCGACCGCGCGAGACGCAGCAGGCCGAGCGTCAGACCCGCGACGAGCGCCGATTTCCAGGCAAGCCCCAGCAGCATGGCGGTGGTGATCATGACTTCCCTCCTTCGCGCGCTTTCGCGATCATCTTTTCCAGCTCGTCGAGTTCGCTCTTGCTCATGCCGTCCTGCATGCCGAGCAGCGCCGCGGCGGCGCTCGTCGCCGATCCGTTGAAGAACACACGCACGACCTGGCTCAGCGCCGATTTGCGCGCAGTCTTGTCCGACACGCTCGGCGCATAGACGAAGCCGCGCTCCGACGCCTCGCGCGCCACGAAACCCTTCGCCTCCAGCCGTTTCAGCATCGCGCGGATCGCCGATCCCGACAATTCGTCGGACAGCGCCTCGCCGATCTCGGTCACCGTCGAGGCGCCGCGTTCGTAAAGGACATCGACAATTTCGCGTTCCCGCGGGGGAAGACTGGACAGCATCGCGAATCACTCCAATGCGCTACATTTGTAGCGTGCTACATTTGTAGCGCGAGACTGGCAAGCGATTTGTTCGAGCAATACGGACCGGCGCTCGCGCGAGGCCATTTCCCTCGCCCACTCCACCGATTAAGAGAGCGCATTGCAGTAGGAAATGCACGATGCCGATCATGGCCGCCCGTCACTATCATCAGGGCAAGCTCGTCCGCGACCTTGGACCCGACGACATCATTCCCGAGGATTGCGACGACGGCGATTTTTTCTGGCTCGGCCTTTACGAGCCGACTGCGGAAGAGCTCGGCGGCATCGCTAAGCGTTTTCACCTCCACCCGCTGGCGGTCGAGGACGCGCTGAAAGCAAAACAGCTTCCGAAGGTCGAGGTCTATGGCGACCAGCTTTTCGTGATCGCCGCGACCGGCAATCTCGACGGCGACACGATCCAGTCGGGCGAGACCGCCATTTTCCTGGGCCAGCATTTCGCCGTCTCCGTCCGCCATGGCTCGGCGCGCGCGCATACCGAGGTGCGCCATCGCCTCGAAGCACTGCCGCAAAAGCTCGCGCACGGTCCCGATTATGTTCTCTACGCCATCCTCGATTTCATCGTCGACGGCTATTTCCCCGTCATCGACGCCATCGAGGACCGGCTGCTGCTCGTCGAGGAAAGCGTCATGGACACTCCGCTCGACGCCTCCGAAATACGCCACCTCTACAGCCAGCGGCACGAGATCATCCGCTTTCAGCGTATAGTCGGCTTGATGAAGGACGTCGCGGGCCGCCTCGTCGGCACCGCCGACCTGCCGTGGATCGACGACGTCGTTCGTCCCTATTTCCGCGATATATGGGACCATGTGCAGCGCGCCGAATTCCGCCTGCAGGGCCTCCGTGAAGTTGCCGCCTCGGTGGTCGACACCAACTCGCTCCTCGAACAACAACGCCAGGGCGTGATCACGCGCCAGCTCGCCGCCTGGGCGGCGATCCTCGCGGTGCCGACCGCGATCGCGGGCATTTACGGCATGAATTTCCAGCATATGCCCGAACTCGGCTGGACCTTCGGCTATCCCTTCGCGATCGGGCTGATGGCGGGCATTTGCGGGCTGCTCTATCGCCGGTTCCGCCGCATCGGATGGCTTTGATCCCTCGCTTCGCCGCATAATCGTGGGCGAGCTATTGCGACTTGCCATGCCTGCGCCCATTTTTCGTCGACGCGCCGGCCAGGGCATCTCACGCTAACCTTCTTTTAACGGCTTGCCCCGACACGTCCCTCCATGGCCATTTCCGGATATTTTCTCCCCGCGACGCCCGGCGCCGACGCGCGCGGCAGTACGCGCCGCAAGCTCAGCCTTCCTGCCGAAGGCAAACAGAACGGCGATACCGGCATCAAGGTGCTGATCCACAATATCTCCGAGACGGGATTGCTTCTGGAAAGCGACGTCGATCTTACGGTGGGCGACTGGATCGAAATCGACCTTCCGCACGCCGGCGACAGTTCGGCGACGGTGGTCTGGGTCAGCGACCGGCTGTTCGGATGCCGCTTCGACGCACCGGTCTCAGCCGCGACGCTCAGCGCCGCGCAGCTCAGAAGCGCGGCGACACACGACGAGGACGACGCCTCCGCGCCCGGCGACGAAGCCTTCGGCGCCCGCCTCCAGCGGCTGCGTGTCCGCGCCGGACTCAACCAGGCCGATATCGCCGAGCGGATGAACGTCAGCGCTCCGGCGGTATCCGGGTGGGAAAAAGGCCGGGCGCGACCCAAACACGGCCGCATGGCGGCACTCGCCGAGATCCTCGGCGTCCGGACCGCCGACCTGCTCGGCGATCACACGCCCGAAGAATTGCACGACCTGGTCGACCGCAGCCGCCGCCAGATCGCGCTCGCGATGGGCATCAGCGAAGACAAGGTACGGATCATCATCGAGTTGTAGCGGCTGCATCACGACCGCTAACGACCGGTTGCGGCGATCGCTCCTCCCTGTGGCGAAACCATGGGGGAGGTGACAGCAAAGCGCTGGCGAAGGGGCCATGACGGGGGGT
>JAEWIL010000036.1 GCA_023387085.1 Pseudomonadota bacterium
ACGTTGAGCTATTTGGGCTTCAACTTTATTTATGAATAAGCAGACCAAAACCAGCAGATAAGAAAAGAATACTCTATTTTTCATGTTTTTATTTTACAAATGACCGCTAACGGTCAGGGCTTTCTGCTGTGCTGATATTCCGTGATTCGTCTGCCCGGAACCGAAGCTGAGTAAAGTTACTAAGGATGAAAATATATTCTATTGCTCGGCTTTATTCGTCCAGCCCTGAATACAGATGGGTAGCGAACGGGACGATCAGTACTTATTCGTCAGCCAGTATAGCAGAAAACCCAATGTTAGCAGCTGTTATTTCAATTTGTCATTAATCCGAGTCAGCATCCTATCTCGCTTTCTTTCCCAACTGGAATTGTCAATTGGTGTTATGCCGAATAGCCTTTCAATTTTCTCTTTGAATAGATTGAGTTTCAAACTGTCATTGATCTTAAATCCTTGTGTCAATGGTATTACACCTTGAATGTCTTTAAAATCAAAAGGAGGAATTAGGATCGGGATATGTTCGTTCGTTTTTATCCAGGTCGCTCCCATTTCACACAAACTGATGGGGCTATTATAAAAATTTTTAGACAGAATAAACAGAACCAAAATGTTTTCACTTAATTCATTTTTTATCCTTTCGAGAAAGTCTTCCCCTAAATCTATTCCATAGCCTTCAAAGGAGCTACAGAAAATAAGGTCGCTACTTAATCCCACTGTTTCTATCATATCAATAACCTCTTCCACAAATTCTTTGTCAGCCGAAGAATGACTTATAAATATCTTGGTGATCGTCGATTCGGCAGTTGATGTTTTGAGGAGGACTGGTGGTGTTTCCTTCAATTCTTCTTGAAGTTCTTCGATGTGAGAAGCAATAAATTTTTTTGCAGTATCGAAGTCTTTTCGGAAACACATTAAGTGTTGATGTGTATGGTCGTCACCCAGAAAAGACATAATCGGGTTGTAAAAAAATTTCAGTGTTTTAAATTCCCTTACTGCAAAGGAATCGTCTCCAAATACTTTCATTAGCGTTCGAATCACCAAATTTCTCCAAATTTTAAAGTCTGGATCGTCGCTGTCTTCCTTTTTTATGTCTGCTGTTTTTTCAAGGAGCTTTTCTAAAGATCTTATTTTTGATTCGGTGGTCATATATAATAGCTGCTAACGGTTACGCATTGGCGATGGCTGGGCAATTTATAACTTTCTGCCGGAACGTCTGCCCAGTAAACGAACCAAAAGTTGAAATTATTATTCTATAGCTCAATAGAGAATTTTCAGCCGGAACTACTGCCAATAGCGGACAAAAAGTTGATGAAATGCACGTCACCCCCAGCTAACGCCAATGCGACTGTTGTATGCTGTACCTCTATTCTCCAACTACTGTGTCGTTATGAAAAGTTTGCTTCTTTAAAACTTCTCCGTCTTTTGAAAACACCTCCCAAATACTGTCTCGTTTATTATTTTTCCAAATGCTTATACTTCTAATTGTTTTGAAGTCATCGTAATACTCTGTCTTTGTCATTATTTCATCTCCGTTAATATTAGTGTTTATTTCTGAGGACGAATAGGGGCTTTGTGAGTGTTTGTCCCAAAGGTCGTATACAGCAGGAATAATGGTCAAAACTATTATAAAGCTAAACCACCAATTTTTCTTAAACCATTGTCTGAATAAAAGTGGTGTCAAAATTGAAAATATTGCTGCACCATAAATTGCTACAACTATCATTGTCGCAAGTGTAATCAATGGTTTTTGTTCTCCGCCTGACGCCCCAATATTTGAAATGTACATAAAAACTGGTGTCAGTATAATCATTGAAACTGTCCACAGACCAAGAATTTTTATAGGATTGAGTTTTGTCTTAAGTTCTTTTTGCATTATTTAAAAGTGTCAAATTGTATAGCATACAACGTTAAAGCATTTGTGTTTGTGGCGGAATTTGAAATCCGTTTGCTTGGTACCAATGCTGATTAAAAATACAAAAGTTCATTGTTCATCCTGTTGCTCAATTTATAACGTCCAGCTGATAACGACAGATGATAGATAGTTGAAGTTGAAATGATGTTATCCGTCCGCCGACATAACACAAATGCACTTGTTGGCTGTAGTTATAATTTGATTCCGTAAAATGTTTTTTTGAATTTGTCAATATATTTTCCATTGTCAAGGTCACCACTTACGAAAAGAATTAGTGTCTTTTCCTTAATAACAAATGAATTAAAAACTTCGTTTCGATAATTGTTCTTATTGTCTGTTTCAACATAGGTAATATAATAAGCTTCATTGCCGTTGATTGTCGTGTCCTTAGTTACTAAGCCTGAAATTTTGTAACCGTTTTGCTTTGACATATTTAGCAACATTTCAAGTTGTCCTTTTGCGTCTGCTCCATTCATATTAGGTGCAATTGTGAAGGAAAAAGCAGTCGGGTTAATTGTCTGAATGTCTGACGGACCATTTTTAGTGAAAATTATTGTCCCTTGAAAGTCTGCAGCATAATGAAATCCAGTAATTGTCGTATCAATTTTCAAGTCCGCAAGTTTAATTTGTCCGAATGAAAACGTAAAAGAAATAATTAATAGGGCAGGGAATGTTAGTCTAAGTTTCATTGTCAATTGCTTGTTTTGAATTAGGGTCTGTCTGAATAATTACAGCCAACGTTCGGGCTTGGCGAATTGCGGGTAATAGCATTTCGTCTGCCGAAACTGTTGTTGATTGTTATTTAAAGTTGAAGATACATTCTTTGTTCAATAGAATTTCGTCGCCCCGACAACTGCAGCACAATAGCAAAACAAAAGTTGATGTTGCGTAATGTCAAGCCCGCATTTTGCCAAACCATTTGTTGTGTGCAGTATTGGTCTAAATTGGTGAAACACCGCTCGGCAGAAAATATTGATGCTCTTGACTTGAACTGTCAATGTAAAAAAATATCCCTGTCACTTGTGGGTCTCCAATTGTTATAAAATACCATTGCTTTTTTTCAAACTTTATTGGACAAACGGGATAGTCACCAAACTTGTTAAGCCACCAAAGCTTATCTGTTGTGTCTAGTGATTGTCTTGACAAACCATTATGAATGTATCTTACTTTAATTGTGTCTTCGTCCCACGAATATTTGCCTGGCTTATAGAATTCTATTTTACTTGGTGGATCTGGCGGTTTGTCCGGTGGGTGATGGATGTTGCAAGAAGTAGTATAGATTACTGTATATTTTATTGGGTAGTTAGTGTTGCCTATTGAGTCAACTTTAATTTTTTCAATTGTCACACCATTAATGAAATCTCTGTTTGTCGAAATAAAGTTTTTAGTCACTGTCACTTTAGGGGGAGTAAAAGCTGAAAAAAACGACTTCAAGAAATACAGTCCACCAAAAATGAGCAAGATGATTGCAGAAATAATAATGACTATACTTTTTGAAGTTCTGCTCATTTGAGGAGGAGTCACTTTATTGCACACAACATCAATATTACCGAATAGTACGCATTCACAAAAAAAGTTTTGCGTTGAAAATCAATGCCCTTCTTTTCGCTTTTTTGTATTGTTAGTGTCGGCAATACAATTTCTATCCCAAAAAATCAGGATGCCATTTTCCAATTGGAAAACCCTATCCCAAAAAATCCGGATGCCATTTGTAACATTACAAACCCTACCCTGAAAAATCCGGATGCCATTTGTAACATTACAAACCCTATCCTGAAAAATCCGGATGCCATTTGTAACATTACAAACCCTATCCTGAAAAATCCGGGTGTCATTTGTAACATTACAAACC
>JAEWIL010000068.1 GCA_023387085.1 Pseudomonadota bacterium
AACGACGGCAGGCGGCGAAGCGTTTTACGGCCATTCCCTTTAAAGGAGCCGGCCATGATCGACGATCCCCGCACCCCCGACCCGCGTGCCCCCGACAGCGAAGCCCCCGAAGCCCGCAATCGCGAACAGGATGACGAGGAGTCGCAGGCACAGACGGTCGCCGAAGCGGCGCGCCGCGAACGTCCGCTCGGGGACAGCGAAAAGGCGAAGAGCGGCGACGAGAGCGACGATGCGCAGGATCTGGTCGATCATATACGTCAGATGGAACGGTCGGGCTGGATCGATATGGACGCCTATCGCGGCGAGCGCAGCGACGATGACGAGGATGGCGAGCTAGGCCCCGGCGGAATCGAGGACGACGAGCCACGCGGGGCACCCTGATCCGGACGCGCGGCCGCCGAACCGATTGTATCGGATCGATCGTGAATGGCGCCGCAGCGGAGGCGATCGACGCTCTTTCGCGTCACTGCGGATTGGCCCTTTAGCGATTTTGCCAATCCTTCGCCGCTAGGCTGGCGGCATGTCAGGTCCCGATTTTCCCCTGCGCCGGCGCCGCGCGCGTTCGCGCTTTCCTCAAAAGACGCGCGTGGGGCGACAGCGTTCCAGGCCAAAGTTTCGGCTCGCTCCCCTCATGACCGTGGCGTTTCTGATCACGCTTGCGGCTCTCCAACGCGAACCGTCGGCGCAAAGTCTTCAAGGCGCAATGCCTTTTCTGATGGCCAACGCGCCGGTCGGGCGCGACGCGCTGTCGGCACGCTTCGGCCTTTGTCACGCGGGCGGGGGACGCGACTGTGTGGTCGATGGCGACACCTTCTGGTTCGCGGGCGAGAAATATCGCATCGCGGACATCGACACCCCCGAGACCCATCCCGCGCGCTGCGCCGAAGAAGCGTTGCGGGGTGCCGCCGCGACCGACCGACTGCGGGAATGGCTGAACGCCGGTGCCTTCAGCCTCGAAGGCGTGGACCGCGATACCGATCGCTATGACCGCAAGCTCAGGATCGTAACGCGCGGCGGCGCGAGCGTCGGCGATGCCTTGGTCGCCGAAGGGCTCGCGCGGCGCTGGGAGGGGCATCGGCGTCCCTGGTGCTGACGGCTTAATCGGCCGGCGGCAAGTCTTCGCGGAGCGGCTTGTTCGGCCCGGCAAGCTGCCGATTGATGTCGTCGGCGAGAAGCTGCGCCACGGGGTCGTCGGCCCGCGCGCGAAGCATATCACGCTTGGCTGCAAGCGCCGCCTTGCGATCGGGCTCGGGCAGCGCCTGCACCTCCAGATAGAAACGCGTCGCCGTGAGCCACGGCGCATCGTCGGCGAGCACATCCTCGGCCCAGCGGCTGAACGGTCCGCCCGCGGGCACCCATCGGCCGTCACGCCGGCCGAGGAAGAAGAGCAGCCGCGAGCCCTTTGGCACCATGTATCGGATGCACGCCCCCGAATAGGCGAGCGGATTGGCATTTTCGAGATCATAGGGGTTGCTGATCACCGCGCGCGCACCGGTCGCGAGCGCGACGGGCAGCGTTGTCGGCGCTGCGGCGGGATCGCCCTTCAGCACTGCGTCGGGGCGAATGTCGATACGCATCGCGTCGGGATCGCTTGCCATTTCCATCGCAGTACCGCCCGTAACCGTCGCGAGCAGGACCATGTCTGCCTGCGCTACCAGTTCCATGTTCGTCGGAACGCGGTAGCCAGCGGCCGGCGAGCAGGCGAGGGCGGGATACGGGGCGGCGAGCAGCGCGAGCGCCGTGGTGAGGATGAGGTTGCGCATGGTTCAAGCTAGCGCGGGGATCATCGGTTGGAAAGCCGGCGTGGCTTTAGGGCGCCTCGTCGGAAGCGCTGGAGCCGACTCGCATTCCATGCGTATGATCGGCAATGTTCCCCACCCGTCGGGAGCACCAAGGAGACTATCATGGCCGATCATGACCACAGCGCGATCAAGGAAAATATGAGTGTTATCGGCGCCGACGGCGTTCATATCGGGACCGTCGACCATCTTGATGGCGAGCGCATCAAGCTGACCAAGGCGGACAGCGGCGACGGCAAGCATCATTATCTTCCCGCCGGTCTGGTAGCTGCCGTCGAAGGCGATACGGTGCGCTTGTCGGCCAATGCCGCGAACGCGGTCGACCTGTTCGAGGAAGCCGAATAACCCGAATATAGATGGCCGGGGCCGCAATCCGGCGCCCCTGCACTCGAAACTGGCCCGTCCCCACCACAGCGGGGGCGGGCCGTTTTCGTGTCGCTTCACGACGTTGGTTATTTTTCAAGGCCTTGCTGCTAGGCGGCCGGACAATGGAACGGACCGGAACGAAACAGACGCGGAATATCGGACGAGGGGCGGCGGCGTTGCTGCTATTCGCGACCGGCTATGCCATCGCGAACCGGTTTCAGCTCGTACAGGGTGTCCTATACCGTTTCGCAGCCGGCGACACCGGCGGCGGGACCGTCGCCTTTCTTTTCATGGCTTTTCAGGCGGCGGTTTTCCTTGCCGCCTTGCTCATCTTCCCGCGCCGCTGGCTAGTGCCGCTGCTCGCGCTCGCCGTCGCGTCGATCCTCGTCAACATGGGCTACACACAGGTCATTCCAGAGCTCGTCGATGGCGGGACCCTTGCGTGGATGATCGCCGAAGCGCGGCAGGTCGGGCATGCGGCGGGGCAGTTCGGGCCGGCATTCCTGTGGGTCGGGATGCAGGTCGCAGCGGCGCTGGCGCTGTTCCTCGCAGCGAGGCGGGTCGCGAGGCGCTCGATCGTCATGCCCTGGAACCGCGGGACCGCCGCGCTGCTGCTGACCCTGCTGGTCGCACCGAGCGCGATCTATCGCCATTTCGAGGTGTGGCCCGAAAGCGCCGAGCGGAGCATCTACGGCCTCGGCTGGGACATGCTGAACGCGCCGCCGCCGCCGCCGCGCGGCGCGGTCGATCTGGCGCGCGATCCGGTGGCACCGGCACCGCGCCACATCGTCTGGCTGGTCGACGAAAGCGTCGCTCAGGCACCCTTCGCTGCGCTGATCGCACCGGGGCTGGCGAAGATTCCGCACGTCGATTTCGGGGTCGCGGCGGCGCTCGGCAATTGCAGCGCGCCGGCGCAGGTTGCGCTCCGCTCGGGGGTCGATGTCCGGCATGCTTCGCCGGCGACCGATTTGCGCCGCACGCCGTCGATCTGGACCTATGCCCGTGCGGCGGGCTATCGCACGACCCTGATCGACGGCCAGACGTCGGGGGCGCCGCAGAATTTGATGCTGCCGCCCGAGCGCGCGCTGATCGACGATTACCGGTCGATTGTCGGCGGCATCGACACCGATCTCCGCATCGCCGACGCGATCAACGCCGCGATGAAGGGGCAGGGCAAAAGCTTTACCTATGCGGTGCTGCGCGGGGTGCATTTCCAGTATCGCGATCATTATCCGCCCGGCGCGATCCCCGCGAACAGTCCCGTCGCGATTCAATATGCGACCGCGCTCCGCTGGTCGAAGGGCAAATTCTTCGAGCGACTGCTGGCCGGGGTCGACCGCGAGGCGGTGGCGATCGTCTATACCTCCGACCATGGGCAGAATCTCGTGCCGGGGACGCTGCCCCATTGCAGCCGCGAGGCGGTCGCCGACGAGTTTCGCGTCCCTTTACTTGCCTTCCTGCCCGCGGACGAAGCGGCGCGATACGCGCAGTCGCCGCGTTCGGGCCATTCGGCGAGCCAGATACTCCCGGCGACGCTCGGCTGGATGGGATACGACCGTACGGCCGTAGTCGCGCGATACGACGAGGATCTGACGAGGCCGAGCGCGCGCTATGTCTGGTTCGGACGGACGGTGATACCCGTCGCGCCCGGCGATACGGTGTCGATCACGGCAGGCCCGGATTTTCCCGGAACCCGGCCAGGTAAACGGAGCCGGTAAGGGGGGGGCGTCTCCGTTCCTGTCCGTCCTTCGGGGCCCCGAAGGGCGGCGCGCGCTTCCTAGTGCATGCCGTCGTGCGTCCCGGCCGCAGCGCCGCCATGGACGCTGGCGCGAATTTCCGACCGCGCCATTTTGGTCACCAGCGGACCGGTAACGCTGTCGGCCTTGCTGTAAATCTCGGCGAGCGGGATGTTGTAGAGCTTGCCGCCGTCGACGATGACTGCATTGGCGCCGTTGACGCTCTGCACGGTGCCGATGCTGTTGCCCTGCGTGTCGGTGATCTGCGCGCCCGCGCGCACCTGTTCGCGGGTCGCGGCGACCAGCTTGGTCGAATCGATCGCGCCGTTCACCGCGCCATCGGCGCGCTCGACGGTGTTGCCG
>JAEWIL010000080.1 GCA_023387085.1 Pseudomonadota bacterium
CCCGCCGGCTGGCCGAGACCGCGCGCTTCCTGTTCGAGGTTCGCCGAGGCGGCGATGACGTCGCGGGCGGAGCGGATCAGCCGGTCGGCATCGCTCGTCGGGCGGACATAGTGGGTGGTGCGGTCGAAGAGCGTCGCGCCGAGCTCCGCCTCGAGCTTCTGGATCGAGCGGGTGAGCGCCGATTGCGTCAGTCCGAGTTCGTCGGCGGCGCGGGCGTAGCTGCCGAGGCGATAAAGCGTGTCGAAATGACGGAGCCGGCGGAGGTTCATGGCGCGCACCATATCATTCCCATAATGCAATACCAATGGCGCTGTGATGCGCTTAGCGTGAACATATGAGCAGTACGCAACTCGATACGCGCGCGCGGCGGCAGGTCTTTGCCGAGCTGGATTCGCGGACGTTCGACCTTGCGGTGATCGGCGGCGGGATCACCGGCGCGGGGATCGCGCGCGACGCGGCGATGCGCGGGCTGTCGGTCGCGCTGGTCGAGGCCCGCGACTATGCGAGCGGAACGAGCAGCCGGTCGTCGAAGATGATCCATGGCGGGCTCCGCTATCTGGCGCAGGGCGATGTCGCGCTGGTCAGGGAAGCCGCATCCGAACGGCAGATATTGCGGCGTATCGCGCCGCATCTGACGACGCTATCGCCTTTCCTGATCCCGACGACCAACATGGCGATGGCCGCAAAATTGCGGACGGGTCTATGGACTTTCGAGAAGCTTGGCGGTGTTCCCGAGGCCGAGAGGCATGAGGTGATCGGACTGGCCGAGTTGCAGGCGCGCGAGCCGATCATGCGCACCGACAGGCTCAATGGCGCGGTGCTCTACCCCGAGTTCCTGACCGACGATGCGCGGCTGGTGCTCGCCAATATCCGCAGCGCGCAGGGCGCGGGCGCGGTCGTCGTGAATCATGCGGCGGCGTCGGAGCTGACGGGCGACGGGCTGGTCGCGACCTCGACGCTAGAAGATGGTTTGGGTGCGCGGATCAAGGCGAAGCTGGTCGTCAACGCCGCGGGGGCGTGGGTCGATGCTGTGCGCCGGATGGAAGCGGGCGAAGGCGATACTCGCCTGTCGCTGAGCCGCGGCATCCACCTGGTGCTGCCGCGCGAGCGGCTGCCGATCCAGGCGACGATCATCATTCGGGCGCCCGACAAGCGCAGTATCTTTGCCGTGCCGCGCGGGGCTTTCACCTATATCGGCACGACCGATGTGTTCCACGATGGCGCCGATTACTGGCCCGCACCGACCCGGGACGACATCGACTATCTGCTCCGCGCGACCGAGGCGGCGCTGACCATCGATCCGATCCGCGATGCCGAGATCGTGTCGCTGTGGTCGGGGGTGCGGCCGCTGATCGCGCAACCGGGGAAGAAGGCGAACGAGGTGTCGCGCAAGGACGAGATCTGGACCTCGCCCGGCGGACTGGTGTCGATCGCGGGGGGCAAGCTCAGCGCCTATCGCGCGATGGCCGAGCGCGTCGTCGATCTGGCGATCGAACGGCTGGGGACGACCACCCCGCCCTGTTCGACTGCCGAGGTTCCGCTGCCCGGCGGATCGCGCGAAGCGCGGCTCGCGGAGCTCGAACCGCTGGCGGCCGAGCGATTGGCTGGGCTCTATGGCGACGAGGCGAACGAAATCTTGATTGCAGGCGGCGATGTCGCTGCGGAGGCGACGCGCGCGGTGACGCATGAGGGCGCGGCTCGCCTTGAGGATTATTGGGTGCGGCGAAGCGCGCGGGCCTGGTTCGACCAAGGCGCGGGCCTGGCAGCGCTTGCGCCGGCGGCCGAAGCGATGGGCGCACTGCTGGGCTGGGATGACGCCATGAAGGCGAACCAGATCGCGCATTGCCGCCGGATCAACGATGAGAGCCGCCGGCTTTTGGGAGAGTGAAATGCGTTCGTTAACCGAAGCCCTCGCCAGCGCGGTGGGCGCCGACCGGGTCGCGAGCGATGCCGATGCAGTAAATGCCCGCCGCTATGACCAATGGGCGGTCAAGCATCTGCGCGACTGGCGCGGCGAAGCGGTGCCCGCGCCGGGATGCGTCGTGCGGCCGCAATCGGTCGAGGAGGTGCAGAAGGTCGTGAAGCTCGCCGCCGCGCAGCGCGTTCCGGTGATACCCTATGGCCTCGGCAGCGGGGTGTGCGGCGGGATCGAGCCGACGCCGGATGCGATCCTGCTCGATATGAGCGGCATGAACCGCGTCCGATACATCGACGCCGACGACCTGCTCGCGAGCTTCGATGCGGGGCTCAACGGCATGGAAGCCGAGGACGCGGTCGCCGCGCACGGGCTGACGATCGGCCATTGGCCGCAGTCGATCGCGATCAGCAGCGTCGGCGGCTGGGTCTCGACGCGCGCGTCGGGACAATTTTCGACCGCCTATGGCAATATCGAGGACATCGTCCATTCGATCGAGGCGGTGCTGCCGAACGGCGAACTGGTGACGCTGGGCAAGGCGGTGCGCGCGGCGGCGGGCCCCGATTTGCGCCACCTGCTGATGGGCGCCGAAGGGACGATGGGGGTGATTACCGGCGTGACCTTCTCGCTGCGCGCGAAGGCGGCGCACCGCGATTACAGCATCTTCTATGCGAACGACATGCCTAGCGGATTCGAGGCGCAGCGGCAGATCGTCCGCGCCGACTGGCGCCCGCCGGTGATGCGCCAATATGACGGGCGCGAAGTGCGGCGGCTGTTCCGCGACTATGAGCGGGACGGCAAGGCGATGCTGTTGATGGTCCATGAGGGACCGAAGGCGCGCGTCGATGCCGAGCTGGCGGCGATGCACGAGATTTGCGGGAGCGCCGGCCTGGAACCGGGCGATCCGATGGCGGCGAAGCAGTGGATCGAAAAGCGCAACCATGTGCCAAGCTGGCGCGACATGTTCGAGCGCGGCTATGTCGCCGACACGGTCGAAATTTCCGGGCGCTGGAGCGTGATCGGCGCGATCTATGACGACAGCATCGCGGCGCTCAATGCGATCCCCGGCGTGATCAACGCATCGGCGCACAGCAGCCATGTCTATCGGTCGGGGATCAACCTCTATTTCAGTTTCGCCGCGACCTTCGAGGACAGCGCCAGGATGGAGCCCACCTATTTCGCCGGCTGGCGCGCCATCATGGAAGCGACCGCGAAACATGGCGGCGGGGTCGCGCATCATCATGGCGCGGGTCGGCTGCGGAAGCCCTATCTGCATCACGATCTGGGCGAAGGCGGCGTTGCCTTGCTGCGGCGGGTGAAGCAGGCTCTCGATCCGGGAGGGATCATGAACCCGGGCAATCTGATACCCGATGTTTGATCAGTTCGTCATTGCGAGCGGAGCGAAGCAATCTTCAGCGGTCGGCATCGCGGGATCTGGCTGGAGATTGCTTCGATGCGCTCGCAATGACGGTTCGGGGAGCGAGGATTGAATAGCCACGGCCACCTCCTCCTCGCGCTCGACGCCGGCACCACCGGCGCGCGGGCGATGCTGGTCGATCCGGCGGGGACGGTGCTGGGCCTCGACAAGAGGTCGATCGCGAGCCGTTTCCCCGGCCCCGGACTGGTCGAGCAGGATGCCGCCGAAGTCTGGACGATCTGCCGCGCGGTGATCGACGGCGCGCTCGTGGCGGCGGGGCGCAGCATCGCCGATGTCGCCGCGATCGGCGTGACGACGCAGCGTGCGAGCATCGTCCTGTGGGACCGCGCGACCGGCGAGCCCGTCGCGCCGATGCTCGTGTGGAGCGATCTGCGCGGGATGGAGGAATATAAAAGGCTCCGCGCGGCGGGGTTCACCGGCTGGCCGCAAGTGCCGTCGGCGAAGCTGCCCGCAGCGATAGCGCTGTCGGGGCGCGATCCCGTGGGGCTGCAATGGGGGACGCTCGATAGCTGGCTGATCTACAAACTAAGCGGCGCGCATGTCACCGATGCTTCTGCGGCGTGGCTGACGGGCTATTATGATTATGCGGCCGGCGCCGGGTGGGATGCGGCCATACTCGCGCACCAGAACCTGTCAGCAACGATGTTTCCGGCACAGGTCGACAGTTGGGGTCCGATTGCGGAGAGCGATCCGGCGGTGCTCGGGGCGCGGGTGCCGATCGCCGCGCTGATCGCGGATCAGGAAGCCGCGATGGTCGCGCATGGCGCGCTCGGGCGCGGCGAGTGGAAAGCGACCTATGGCACGTCGGGGGTGCTGATGGCGGGAACCGGCGACGTGCCCGAGACGATCCACAGCAGCATGCCCGCCGAGGCGCTGGCGTTCGCGGGCGGGACATCGCGCTTTTGCGTCGAAGGGATGGTGATCACGACCGGGTCGATGATCGAGTGGCTGTGCGGCGGGTTGGGGCTGTTCGCGTCGCCCGCAGCGCTGGAAGCCGCGGCGGCATCGGTTAGCGATGCCGGCAATGTCGTGGTGCGGCCGTCGCTCGCGGGCATGGGCGCGCCGCACGGACAGTTCGAAGCGCGCGGGCTGATCGCGGGGCTGAGCTTTGCCGACGGGCCAGCGCAAGTGGCGCGCGCGGCGTTGCAGGGGATCGCGTTCCGCTTTCGCGAGATCGCCGAGGTGATCGCCGCCGCGCTGCCGGTGCCCGAGGCGCTGCCCGTCGCGGGCGGGCTGTCGGCGAGCGATACGCTGATGCAGTTGCAGGCCGACGCATTGCAGCGGCCGGTGCGGCGCCACGCGGTGCGCGAGGCGAGCGCCTATGGCGCGGCGCTGGCGGCGGGCATGGGCGCGGGGCTGTTCGGCGAGAACGACCTGAAGCAGCTCGCGCGATATGATGCGGAGTTTGTGCCGCAAGTGTCGCGCAACGCGGCCGATGCGGCATTTGCGCGCTGGCGGGATGCGGTGGCGGTGTGATGCGTTCAGGCGCTGCCGGCGACCTCGCTCCAGAGGCCGCGCACGATGTCGCGCATGCGCTGTGCCTCGTCCCAGCGGTTCGTGAGTTCGCTGCCGTCGGGCGCGGTGATCGCGTAAGGCGGCGGCCCGAGTTCGCACATGAAGGTCAGCGCATCGCCGTCGCGCGCCTGTTCGAGCCAGAGTTCGAAGCCGCGGCGCCACCAGGCGACATGCTGGTCGAGCCAGCCCCGATGCTGCGGCGCGTCGAGCGCGACCTGCACCTGATGCGTGGTCGAGACGCGGCCGTGGAAATTATGGCTGCCCTGCAGGATCGTCTCGATCGCGGCGAGCTGGTCGGGGCGGAGCGGCAGTTCCATCTCGCCCGCGACCGGATAATGCGACAGGTCGGCGGTGAGCGGCAGGCCGGGGCGCGCTTCGAGCAATTGCAGCGTGAAGAGCAGGTCGTTGGTGAGGCGGCCACGG
>JAEWIL010000120.1 GCA_023387085.1 Pseudomonadota bacterium
GATTGCCGCGTCGCCTTCGGCTCCTCGCAATGACGATTCCAAACGATGTAATCCGGCTCTACAGCCCCATTCATGCGCCCCGATTCGCCCTCGCCTGTCGTCCCCTTTCTCGTCGCCTGCGCGGGGATCGCGACCTATTCGGCGATGGACGTGCTGATGAAGGGGCTGTCGATCGACATCGGCGCCTATAATGCCGTGCTATGGCGCACCGGCGCGGGGACGCTGCTCAGCGGCGCGCTCTACGTCACGATGCGCCCCGCGATGCCCGATGCGCCGACGATGAAGATCCACGCATGGCGCGCGCTGTTCGTTGCGGGGATGGCGATCACCTTCTTCTGGGCGCTCGCGCGCCTGCCGATGGCCGAGGCGATCGCCCTCGCCTTCGTCGCGCCGCTGCTGACGCTCTATATGGCCGCGATCTTCCTTGGCGAGAAGATCGGCCCGCGCTCGATCGCCGCCTCGATGCTCGGGCTGATCGGGGTGATCGTCATCGTCGCGGGCAAGCTCGGCGGCGGCGACTATGCGCCCGAAGCCTTGTGGGCGGTCGGCGCGGTGTTCCTGTCGGCGGTCTTTTACGCCTACAACCTCATCCTCGCGCGGCGGCAGGCGAAGATGGCCGAGCCGATGGAGATCGCCTTCTTCCAGAATCTGTTCGTCACGCTCTTTCTGGCCCTCGGCGCGCCATGGTTTCTTGCGATTCCGATGATGGATCACACGCCGCACATCCTCGGTGCGGCCTTTCTCGCCACCCTGTCGCTGCTGCTGCTGAGCTGGGCCTATGCCCGCGCCGAGGCGCAGATTCTCGCGACGAGCGAATATACCGGCTTTCTGTGGGCAATGGCGTTCGGCTGGATTTTCTATAACGAGCCGGTGACTCTGCCGACGATCGCCGGCGCGGTGCTGATTGTCGTCGCCTGCCTGATCGTCGCGCGCAAAACCCCGCACGGTGACCCGGTTGAGCCCGCGGCCGCCTAGACCGCCGCGCGCGCCAGCCGGTCGTTGATCGCGGCGCCCAGCCCGTCGCCCGGAATCGCCGCCACCGCGATCTTTGCCTTGTCGCTCGCGGCGCCTGCGTGCAGCGCATCGAACAGCCGCGCGGCGGCCTCGGTCAGGTCACCGCGCGCGCTGAGATTATAGTCGCCCGCCAGCGCGCCGAAGCCGATCGCATATTCGGCATCGGCAAAATCATCGGCGTTCAACCGCACCGGCTTGCCCGGCGCATAATGGCTCGCAAGCATCCCCGGCGCGACAACTTCCGACCCTGTCACGCTGGTCACCGGTAATCCGCTGACCTCGCGCAACATATCGACTGTCACCGGCCCCGGCCGCAGCACTGCGACCGCGCCGTCCATCACGCGCGCGATGGTCGATTCCACGCCCGCGCTCGTCGACCCGTCGTCGATCACCAGCGCGATCCGTCCGTCGAGGCTCGCGACTACATGCCGGGCCTTCGTCGGGCTCACCCGTCCGCTCGCATTGGCGCTCGGCGCCGCGAGCGGCGCGCCGGTTGTCTCCCGCAGCGCGCGCATGGCGCGGTGGGCGGGGACGCGAATCGCGATCGTGTCGAGCCCGGCGGTCGCGATGCTGGCCACCGGGCAATCGTGGATACGCGGCACGACGAGCGACAGCGGCCCCGGCCAGAAAGCCTTGGCCAGCGCGCGCTCGGCCGCGCCGAACACCCCCAGCTTCTCTGCAATCGCCAGACTCGGCACATGGACAATCAGCGGATTGAAATCGGGCCGCCCCTTTGCGGCATAGATGCGCGCGACCGCACGCGAATCGCGCGCATCGGCGGCGAGGCCGTACACGGTCTCGGTCGGCACTGCGACCGGCTGCCCCTCCCCGATCAGCCCCCCGGCGCGCGCGATTGCGTCCGGTCCGAAGGGAAGGAGATCGGTGTTCAAGGGCGTTTGACCGTCGGCCATGCCGCGCTATAGCGCCCGCGCAACGATATTCACCAGGAAAGTCGCCCCTCATGTCCTATACGCCGCCTGTCACCGAACAGGTTTTCGTCCTGAACCATATCGCCCGTATCGACGCGATGGCGGCGCACGAGAAATATGCAGCCGCGACCCCCGATATGGTCGAGGCGATCGTCACCGGAGTCGGGGAATTCGCCGCGGAGGTTTATGCACCGCTCAACCGCGTCGGCGATGTCGACAATCCCAAATGGTCGGACGGCAAGGTGACGATGCCTCCGGGCTTCAAGGAGGCTTACCGGCAGTTCGTCGAGGCGGGTTGGGGCAGCCTTGACGGCCCCGGCGAATATGGCGGACAGGACCTCCCCTTCAGCCTCGCGACCGTGGTGATCGAGGCGCTCGGCACCGCCGACATGGGCTTTACCCTCTGCAACATCCTGACCCCCGGCGCGATCCACGCGCTGATGGCCTATGGCACCGAGGACCAGCGCCGGACCTGGCTGCCGAAGCTGATCACCGGCGAGTGGAACGGCACGATGAACCTGACCGAGCCGAGCGCCGGCAGCGATGTCGGCGCGCTGCGCTCGACCGCCGAAAAGGTCACCGACGGCGAGCACGCGGGCCTTTACAGGATCAAGGGGCAAAAGATCTTCATCACCTTCGGCGAGCATGATCTCACCGACAATATCGTCCACCTCGTTCTTGCGCGCACTCCCGGGGCGCCTGAAGGGACGCGCGGCATCTCGCTGTTCCTCGTCCCCAAATACCGCCTCGATGCGGACGGCAATCCGACGATCAGCAACGGCGTCCACTGTGCTTCGATCGAACACAAGCTCGGCATCCACGGCTCGCCGACGGCGGTGATGGTCTATGGCGAGGGCGAAGATTGCCTCGGCGAGATCGTCGGCGACGAGATGGGCGGCATGAAGGCGATGTTCGTGATGATGAACAACGCGCGTCTGATGGTCGGCTGCCAGGGTGTGCAGATCGCCGAGCGCGCGCTGCAACAGGCGCAGCGTTACGCCGCCGAGCGCGTCCAGTCGTCGCTCGCGGGCTCGCCCGACCGCACGCCCGTCGCAATCGCGCACCACCCCGACGTCAAGCGCATGCTGTGGCGGATGCGCGCGCAGACCGAGGCCGCGCGTGCGCTCATCTATTATGCGTCGGCGCAGACCGATTTCGGCAAATTGGGCGATTCTGCCGCGGCACTGCGCGCCGATGTCCTGATCCCGCTCGCCAAGGCCCACGCGACCGATATCGGCTGCGAGGTCGCGAGCCTCGGTGTCCAGGTCCATGGCGGCATGGGCTTCATCGAGGAAACCGGCGCCGCGCAGCATTACCGCGACGCGCGCATCGCCCCGATCTACGAAGGGACCAACGGCATCCAGGCGGCCGATCTCGTCGGTCGCAAGCTCGGCCTTGCGGGCGGCGACGGCGTCCGCTCGCTGATCGACGACATCGCGCGCGGCGCCGCCAACTTCCCGCAGCTCGCCGAGCTGGCCGAAACCTGCCGCCATGTCACCGACTGGCTCGAACAGGCGAATACGCCTGACCGGCTCGCCGGCAGCTATCCCTATCTGACGATGCTCGCGACCGCGACTTGCGGCTGGTTGATGGCGACGCAGCACCAGGCCGCAAGGGCGGCGCTCGAAGCCGGCGAAGGCGATACCGTCTTCCTCGAAGCCAAGATCGCCTCGACGCGCTTCTATATCGAACAGATCGTCCCTGCCGCGACCGGGCTCGCACCGTCGGTGCTCGCCGGCGATGCAGCGCTCGCGCCGCTTCCCGCGATCGGCTGAATCGCCCGAAAACCCTGCCCTCTCGAACGATTCGAGGGGGTGGGGAGCGGGGCATGATTAACGCGATGATAACCAAGGCGGGATAAACGCATCCGGCAATTGCCGGAGACCTGCGTGCCCAAGCTCGGACAGAAGATGATCGTCAGTTGGCGGACCCTCGCCCTGTCGCTTCAGCTCTGCATAGTCGTGGGCATGAGCGGCGCGGGCGAACTGCCCGATCGCCTGATCGCCAGCATCACCAGCCGGTTCGCCTATCGCGACGTGTCGGGCGACATCGTCATCGTCGGCGTTGACGACCGGACACTCGCCGTGTCGCGCGGCGGCGAGTTCTCGCGGCGCGACCACGCCGCACTGATCCGTGCGATCGATCGCTCCGGCGCCAAGCGGCTGTTCATCGATTTCGATTATCAACGCCCCGACAATAACGGCGGCCTCAAGAGCATCACGGCGGCGGTCCGCGCGATGGGGCCGCGAGCGGTTCTGGCGGTGCCGACGCGTTCGGTCCCGGGCACCAGCGACCTTGTCACCATCTTTCCGGATGTCTCCTTTGGCAAGCAGGCGATCCAGGCAAGCATCGCGTGGAACTACGAGCTCTGGCAAGTGTGGGACGTTCCGCTGATGTACGAGGCCGAAGGGCATCTGCTGCCCAGTTTCGCCGCGGTGCTGGCGAACAAGCGCGCGAGTAGTCCGGGCGTCTTCCGCATCGACTTGTCGTACCGCATCGAAAGCATCAAGCAATATAGCGCAATAGATGTGATTGACGGCAAGATCGGCGCCCGGGAACTCGCCGGCAAGGACGTCATCTTCGCGCCGACCGCCTCGCGCCTTTTCGATAATCACTATCTGCCGGGTCACAATCTGACTCCCGGCGCATATATTCACCTCGTCGCGGCGGAGACGCTGCGACGTGGCGATCCCGTCAATCTCGGCTGGCTGCTTCCCCTCGGATTGATCGTCGTTGCCTTGCTGCCGATGCTATTCGAAGGTCGCGGCCGCGGCTTCGGGCTCGTGGCGCTCGGCACGACGGTCCTCCTCATCGCGGCCAAAGTGCTGCTCGCCACCCAGCTCGTAACCATCTCGATCGGCATCAGCCTTCTCTACATCGCGGTGATCGGCGCCAATGTCTCGCGCACCAATCGCCACAATTCGGCGCAGCGCGAGAATCCGGTTTCGGGCCTGCCGAATTTCGAAGCGCTGCGCAGCCAGCCGCCGTTCGGCAGCGCGACCGTGATCGCGGCCAAGGTCGTCAATTTCGAGGATCTCGCCGCCTTCATTCCCGGCGACGGAATTGGACAGCTCGTCGAACAGGTGACACGCCGCCTCCACCTCGCTTCGCAAGGCACCGTCCTGCACCACGATCTCGACGGCACCTTTGCCTGGCTCGTGCCCTATTATCAGCATAGCCAGATCGAGGGGCAGCTCGCGGGCCTCGCCGCGCTGTTCAACGCGCCGCTCACGATCGGCGAGCTGCGCGTCGACGTCGCGATCGCTTTCGGGGTGAACGACGAGTTCGAAGGCTCGAACGCGCAGCGGCTCGCGGCGGCGCTCGTCGCCGCCGAAAAGTCGATCCGCACCCGTTCGCTGTGGACCAAATACACCCCGCGGCAAAAGGACGACGCGGGCTGGCAGCTCTCTTTCCATTCGCAGCTCGAGGATGCGCTGACCGGCGGCGACATCTGGGTCGCGTTCCAGCCGCAATATCAGATTGCAACGAAGCAGCTCGTCGGGGTCGAGGCGCTCGCACGCTGGACGCATCCGACGCGCGGACCGATTCCACCCGATGAATTCATCGTCCAGGCGGAGAAGAGCCAGGATATCTACCGCCTGACCCTGTTCGTGATGGACCAGGCGATCCGCTCGGCCGCCGACCTGCAGAAGCGCGGGATCGACATCCATATGTCGGTGAACCTGTCGGCGGCGCTGCTCGATCATGCCGACCTTGTCGGCACGATCCGCGTCATGCTGACCGCGCATCATCTGCCCGCCGAGAAGCTGACGATCGAAATTACCGAAACCGCGCAGATCGAAAACAGCCGCCAGGCGAAGCACACGCTGGCCCAGCTCCGCCGCGCCGGCATCCGTCTGTCGATCGACGATTATGGCACCGGCCAGTCGAATCTCGAATATCTGACCGAGATCGAGGCCGACGAAATCAAGATCGACAAGCGGTTCGTGATGACGATGCGCGATTCGCAGCGAAACCTCGAAGTCGTCAAATCGACGATCGACCTGGCGCACCGTCTGGGCGCCGTCGCGGTCGCCGAAGGGATCGAGGACGCCCCGACCTTTGCCCTGCTCGAACAACTGGGCTGCGATGTCGGGCAAGGGTATCTGCTTGGAAAGCCGCAGCTATTCTCCGAACTGGTGAATAGCCTTTCCGCATCACCCCATAGCCGCAGCGCATAACCGCCAGATTGGCGTCGATCGCCGCGCGAGATCATAGTTAAGACTCGATTTACCTTACTTATTAAGGTATATGCTCCGTTAACTGTTCTTCGTGGGCAGTGCCAACAGGAGATCTGAGATGGGTTGGTTCTTGAGACTCTTGGGCGGCGGCGGCACCGGAAGCGGTGGCGGTTCGGCCTAACCAAGATATAAAAGCAAAAGGGGTCCCGGACATTTCCGGGGCCCTTTTTCTTTGCCCTTCGAGGGCGCCACTCCATCGCCGTCCCGTCGGCCCTTGTTGCCCTGCCCGCGCCATCGACCCGAACCCCTAAGAAAAGCGCGCCGCGATCCCGCAAGGCGCCTTGGCAGAGCGATGAACCGAATCAAATTATCGACGAGTTGAGTCGCCAATCTGTCATTTACCGTCTTGCATCGCTGCGCCGACGTGGCACTATGGATGGTGGGTCAACCACGGGGGCACCCCAATAAATAGTATCAGGCCGAAACTGGCGGATTTCCGTCGCCCATCGCACATGGGCCCGGAGAAACCCTTTTTGCGCCCGAAAATAAGTGCCCCGACACGTGGTTTAAGTGCTAAGACCGGGGTTCGCCCTGAGTCGAACAAGACGGGAACAGACGCGCCGTTCGCGCGTCGGAAAACAGGGGCGATTTAGATGGATTTTCGCGAGACCGAGCGGGTGGAGATGAACGACGTGGCGACGATGGAACTGGCAAAGAACGACGCTCCGGCGGCTGGCGAATCGAGCACCGATTCGGCCGCGGCAAAGCTGAACGATGCCGGTGAGCCCAAGGTCCACGCGCGTCGATTCGACGTCACTGTCGATCGCAGCCGCGATTCGCTCCTCACCGATTTCGGCAAGGAAACGCTCGAGGACCGCTATCTCCTTCCCGGCGAATCCTATCAGGATCTCTTCGCGCGCGTTGCCGACGCCTATGCCGACGACCAGGATCACGCGCAGCGCCTCTACGACTATATCTCGAAGCTCTGGTTCATGCCCGCTACTCCCGTGCTCTCGAACGGAGGTACCGGCCGCGGCCTGCCGATCAGCTGCTATCTCAATTCGGTCGACGACAGCCTCGAGGGCATCGTCGGCACCTGGAACGAGAATGTCTGGCTCGCCAGCCGCGGCGGCGGCATCGGCACCTATTGGGGCGCGGTGCGCGGCATCGGCGAGCCTGTCGGCCTCAACGGCAAGACCAGCGGCATCATCCCCTTCGTCCGCGTGATGGACAGCCTGACCCTCGCCATTTCGCAGGGCTCGCTCCGCCGCGGGTCGGCCGCCTGCTACCTCGACATCTCGCACCCCGAGATCGAGGAGTTCCTCGAGGTCCGCAAACCCTCGGGCGACTTCAACCGCAAGGCGCTGAACCTCCACCACGGCGTCCTCATCACCGACGAGTTCATGGAAGCGGTTCGCGACGGCAAGGAATTCGACCTCCGCAGCCCCAAGGACCAGAGCGTCCGCGGCACCGTCGATGCGCGCAGCCTGTTCCAGAAGCTTGTCGAGACCCGGCTCGCGACCGGCGAGCCCTACATCATCTTCATCGACCAGGTGAACCGCATGATGCCGAAGCATCATCGCGACCTCGGGCTCAAGGTGTCGACCTCGAACCTCTGCTCGGAAATCACGCTGCCCACGGGGCGCGACCATCTCGGCAACGATCGCACCGCGGTCTGCTGCCTCTCGTCGCTCAACCTCGAAACCTGGGACGAGTGGAACGGCGACAAGCGCTTCATCGAAGACGTCATGCGCATGCTCGATAACGTCCTCCAGGATTATATCGACCGCGCCCCGCCCGAAATGGCGCGCGCCAAATACAGCGCCAGCCGCGAACGCTCGGTCGGCCTCGGCGTGATGGGCTTCCACAGCTTCCTCCAGGCGCGCGGCCTGCCGTTCGAGGGTGCGATGGCGAAATCGTCGAACCTGCGCATCTTCAAGCATATCCGCGCGCAGGTCGATCAGGCGTCGATGCTGCTCGCCAAGGAACGCGGCCCCTGCCCCGACGCCGCCGATCAGGGCGTGATGGAGCGCTTCAGCTGCAAGATGGCGATCGCGCCGACCGCGTCGATCAGCATCATCTGCGGCGGCACCAGCGCGTGCATCGAGCCGATCCCGGCGAACATCTACACGCACAAGACGCTGTCGGGCAGCTTCTCGATCCGCAACCCGCACTTGGAAGCGCTGCTCGTCGACAAGGCGAAGAACAGCGACAATATCTGGAACTCGATCCTCGAGCGCGGCGGCAGCGTCCAGCACCTCGACTTCCTGACGCAGGACGAGAAGGACTGTTTCAAGACCAGCTTCGAGATCGACCAGCGCTGGCTGCTCGAACTCGCCGCCGACCGCACCCCCTATATCGATCAGGCGGCATCGCTGAACCTGTTCATCCCGGCCGACGTCGAGAAATGGGATCTGCTGATGCTCCACTACCGCGCGTGGGAACTCGGCATCAAATCGCTCTATTATCTCCGCTCGAAATCGGTCCAGCGCGCCGGCTTCGCGGGCGGGGTCGAGGCCGACAACACGCCCGAGGCCGCAAAATACGAACTCTCGGCCGAGAGCACCGATTACGACGAGTGCCTGGCTTGTCAGTAGGAAGTATAGTCCCTCTCCCCTTGTGGGAGAGGGAGG
>JAEWIL010000159.1 GCA_023387085.1 Pseudomonadota bacterium
CCTGCTCGCCGACGACTGGGGGTTCAGCGATGTCGGCTCGTTCGGCAGCGAGATCGCGACCCCGAACATCGACGCGCTCGCGGCGGCGGGAATGCGCTTTTCCAACTTTCATGTCGCCGGGTCCTGCTCGCCGACGCGCGCGATGCTGCAGAGCGGCGTGATGAACCACCGCGCGGGACTCGGCAACATGCCCGAGACGATCCCCGACGAACATCGCGGCAAGCCGGGCTACGACACGGTGATGAACCTGCGCGTCGTGACGATCGCGCAGCTGCTGAAGGCGGCGGGTTATCGCACCTATCTGACCGGCAAATGGCATCTCGGCAGCGACGCGAAGCGGCTTCCCGGCGCGCGCGGCTACGACCGCGCTTTCAGCCTTGCCGATGCCGGCGCCGACAATTTCGAGCAGCGCCCGATCGAAGGCATGTACGACACCGCCGCCTGGACCGAGAACGGCCGCCCCGCGACGCTGCCCAAGGATTATTATTCGTCGCGCTTCGTCGTGCAGAAGATGATCGATTATATCGAAGCCGACCGCGCCAGCGGCAAACCCTTCTTCGCCTCGGTCAATTTCCTCGCCAACCATATTCCGGTGCAGGCGCCGGACAGCGACATCGCGCGCTATTCGGCGATGTACCGCGAGGGATGGACCAGATTGCGCGAGGCTCGCGCCAAGCGCGCGGTCGCGCTCGGCATCATGCCCGCGAGCACGGCGCTGGTGACGATGAAGACGACGCCCGACTGGGCGACGCTCGATGCCGAGGAACGCGCCGCCGCGATCCGCGTGATGCAGGCCTATGGCGCGATGGCGACGGCGATGGACCGTGAGGTCGGGCGACTCGTTACACATCTCAAGGCGACCGGCGACTATGACAATACGATCTTCGTCTTCCTGTCCGACAATGGCGCCGAGCCGACGAACCCCTATAACCGGCTGCGCAACCGGCTGTTCCTCGGCATGCAATATGACACCTCGACCGCGAACATCGGCCGGCGCGGCAGTTTCAGCGCGATCGGTCCGGGCTGGGCGAGCGCCGCCTCTTCGCCCCTTTCGGGTTACAAGTTCAGCGCGACCGAGGGCGGGCTGCGGTCGCCGCTGATCATCGCCTGGCCCGGCCATCCGCAGGTGCGCGCGGGCGCGATCAACGATGGCCTGGCGCATGTCACCGACATCCTGCCGACCTTGCTCGATCTTGCCGGCGTGCCCGGTCACGGCGGCAAGTGGAACGGCCGGCCGGTCGAGCGGCTTGCGGGCCGCAGTCTGGTCCCGATGCTCGCGGGAGCGGGAGCAAGCGTTCATGGCGACGCGCCGTTGGGCTATGAATTGTCGGGCAACGCCGCGCTGTTTCGCGGCGATTACAAGCTCGTTCGCAACCTGCCACCGACCGGCGATGGCCGATGGCGGCTTTTCGATCTGAAGACCGACCCGGGCGAAACCAGCGATCTGTCGGCAAAGATGCCGGGCCGCTTTGCATCGATGCGCGCCGATTATGCCGCCTTTGCCAAGGACAATGGCGTCCTCGAAATGCCGGTGGGCTATACTGCCGACGATCAGATCAATCTCTATGCCTGGCGGCAGCAGGGAAAGAAACGCGCGATTCAGGCAGGCCTGGTGCTCGGCGGGATCGTGGTGGCGCTGGCATTGATCGTCAGGGGATGGCGCCGCCGGCGCAAACGGCAGCCGGTCTAGGCCGCGATCAGCGCGTCGATCATGTGCGCGACGACCGCGCCGGCATCCTCGACGGAGAGCCCCTGATCCTGCCGGATCGCGCGCCAGTTCTGGAACGACAGCGTCGCGCACAGCGCCTCGACGCGATAGCGGTCGCCAATCACGTCGGCGGGAAGGAGGCGGAGCACGAGGTCGCGCTCCATCGTCACGACCTGCGCATATTGCCCCATCAGGAACGGCGACTGATATCGCTTGATGTTGGCGGCGAGGCGAAAGGGCAGCATCGTTTCGAACACCCGCGCGCGGCGGCGCGTCAGTTCGCGGATATCGGCGCGCCAGTCGCCGCCGTCATAGGGTGCGGTTATGACCGGCCAGATGCGTTCGGCGACGATCCGCGAAATCTCGCGATACAGCGAGTCCATATCGTCGAAATGGCGGAACACGGTGCGCAGGCCGACCCCCGCCTCCTCGGCGACGCGCGCGGCGCTCGGCATCAGGTCGCCGCCCTCGATCAGGTCCATCATCGCCGCGACGATGCGCTTGTGGCTCGATCGGCTGCGCTCGCGCCGTCCGTCCACCCGCGTATCGTCCGCCCTCTTGCCTGACACCTTCCCCTCCATTCGTCTCCGCTGGCGCAGCTTGGGCTCCGCGTCAATGGTCGCACTTAACCATCTTGCGTGCTTTCGCATATAATGACACACGTAGTGCCATAATATAAGCGGCAATGGCAGCGGGGGTGGGGCATGAAGAAAAGATGGGTGACGCTCGGCGTTCTGGCCCTGCTCGGCGCGGGCGGCTATTGGGGCTTTCAGGCGAACAAATATCGCCTTCCCGGCATCATCCAGGACTGGCGCGACCCGGTACAGCCCAATCGCCCGGTCGTCTGGCAGCAGGGTCCCGCGGCGCCCGCCACGCCGCCCGATGGCAAGCGGCCGCCGAACATCATCCTGATCGTGGCCGACGACCTTGGCTGGAACGACATCAGCCTCAACGGCGGCGGGGTCGCGGGCGGCATCGTCAAGACGCCGAACATCGATGCGCTCGCGCATCAAGGGATGAATTTCACCACTGCGTATGCCGCCAACGCGACCTGCTCGCCATCGCGCGCGGCGATGATGACGGGGCGATACCCGACGCGCTTCGGCTTCGAATATACGGCGGTACCGGCGGCGTTCGCGGAGAATCTCGCCCACGGCAGCGGCATCGGGCCGCTGAAACCGATCTTTCACAAGGAACTGATCACCGACGATATTCCCGATTATCCCGACATGGGGGTACCGGCGAGCGAGATAACGATCGCCGAGGCGGTGAAGGCGGCGGGCTATCACACGCTGCATATCGGCAAATGGCACCTCGGCGAGGCGCCGAAGCTGCAACCGCAGGCGCAGGGCTTTGACGAGAGCCTTGCGGTGCTCGCGGGCGGCGCCAAATATCTGGACGACGACGATCCCGACGCGGTCAACGCGAAACTGCCCTGGGATCCGATCGACCGCTTCATCTGGGCCAATCTGCGCCCGGCGGTGACGTTCAACGGCAGCAAGCGGTTTCACGTCAAGGGGCATATGACCGACTATTTCGCCGACGAGGCGATCAAGGCGATCGACGCGAACAAGAACCGTCCCTTCTTCCTGTATCTCGCCTTCAACGCGCCGCACACGCCGCTGCAGGCGACGAAAGAAGATTATGCGAAACTTCCGCAGATCAAGGATCACAAGACGCGCGTCTATGGCGCGATGATCGCGCAGCTCGACCGGCGGATCGGCGACGTGATGGCCGAACTGAAGCGCGCCGGGATCGACGACAATACGCTGGTCATCTTCACCAGCGACAACGGCGGCGCCTGGTATAATGGCATCGCGGGTCTGAACGCGCCGTACCGCGGATGGAAAGCGACCTTCTTCGAGGGCGGCATCCGCACGCCCTTCTTCATGCGCTGGCCGGGACACATCGCCCCCGAATCGCGGCGTGCGGACGTCACGGGGCACCTCGATATTTTCGCGACGATCGCCGCGGCGGCGGGGGCGAAGCTGCCGACCGACCGCGTCATGGATAGTGAGAATATTCTCGCCGGCCCGGCAAAACGCCAGGCGCTTTACTGGCGCTCGGGCGACTATCGCGCGGTGCGGTTCGGCGACTGGAAATTGCAGGTGACGAAACGCCCGGAAAAGGCGCGGCTGTATAATCTTGCGGCCGACCCGACCGAACAGCAGGACCTGTCGGCGCAGCAACCGCAGCGCGTCGCCGCGCTTCGCGCGATGATCGAGGCACAGAACAGGGGCATGGCAAAGCCGATCTGGCCGGGGCTGATCGAGGGGCCGATACGAATCGATGTGCCGCTCGATACGCCATGGAAGGCCGGGCAGGATTATATCTACTGGACGAACTGATCCGACACGAATTGATCCGGCGCTGCGCCGAACAATTCCGCCGCGATCACGGGCCCTTCGATCGACAGTGGATGATCGGCAAAACGCTCGAGCAGCAGCACGTCGTTCGCCGACAGGTCGAACCTGCGGTTCGCGACCGTCACGCTGGTGGTGCCTGCCGCCAAAAATAGTAGCGTGCCCGCCGACGTTGCCCGTGCTGCCTGCCACCGGGCGACGCGCGCCGAACAGGGGCCGCGCCGGACCATGATGTTGAGCACGGTGCAGGCCTCGCCGACCGGCGCCGCATTCACCGGATCCTCTCCGGCGAACCGTCGCGCGGCCGAACCGGGGCGGAGGCGATGCGCCGTATCGCCGATCTTCATGACGAGCTCGCCGCCCAGCACTATCAGCGTGCGATCGACGCGCGGGAAGGAAGAAAACGGTCCTGCCGCAGCGATTGTCGCAATGCTCGCGCGCCAGACGAAGTCATCGTCGCTCGCTCCGGCCGGAAAGACCGCGACGTCGCGGGTGACGCCGCCGCCATTCTTCCAGCGCCGCGCCGTCCGGCCCAGCGCCGGCAAAAGGCGGATCGTCATCCGAGGATGCCAGGCAAATCCAGTCCCTTCTCGCGCGCGCAGTCGATGGCAATGTCATAGCCTGCGTCGGCGTGGCGCATCACGCCGGTGCCGGGATCGTTCCACAACACGCGCTCGAGCCGCTTCGCCGCTTCGGGCGTCCCGTCGGCGACGATGACCATGCCCGAGTGCTGCGAGTAGCCCATGCCGACTCCGCCGCCGTGGTGCAGCGACACCCAGGTCGCGCCGGAGGCGGTGTTGAGGAGGGCGTTGAGGAGCGGCCAGTCGCTCACCGCGTCGCTGCCGTCGCGCATCGCCTCGGTCTCGCGGTTCGGCGAGGCGACCGAGCCTGAGTCCAGATGATCGCGGCCGATCACCACCGGCGCCTTGAGTTCGCCGTTCGCGACCATCTCGTTGAACGCGAGGCCGAGCCGGTGGCGGTCGCCGAGCCCGACCCAGCAGATGCGCGCCGGCAGCCCCTGAAACCGGATCTTCTCGCGCGCCATGTCGAGCCAGTTGTGGAGGTGGGCGTTATCGGGGAGCAGTTCCTTCACCTTGGCGTCTGTCTTGTAGATGTCCTCGGGATCGCCCGACAGCGCCGCCCAGCGGAAAGGGCCGATGCCGCGGCAGAAGAGCGGGCGGACATAGGCGGGCACGAAACCCGGAAAGTCGAACGCATTTTCGACGCCCTCGTCCTTCGCCATCTGGCGGATATTATTGCCATAGTCGGTCGTTGGCACGCCCGCGGCCTGCAGGTCGAGCATGGCCTGCACATGCACCGCCATCGATGCTTTCGCAGCTTTCGCCACAGCAGCGGGATCGCTCTCGCGTTTCGAGAACCATTCATCGAGGCTCCAGCCCGCAGGGAGGTAGCCGTTGACCGGGTCATGCGCCGAGGTCTGGTCGGTGAGCAGATCGGGGCGGATGCCGCGGCGGACAATCTCGGGCAGGATTTCCGCAGCATTGCCGAGCAGGCCGACCGACACCGGTTTGCCCCCCGCGTGCGACGCCTCGATCATCGCGATCGCCTCGTCGATGCTGCCTGCCTGCTTGTCGAGATAGCCGGTACGCAGGCGCATTTCGATACGGCTCGGCTGGCATTCGATCGCGAGGCACGACGCGCCTGCCATCACCGCCGCGAGCGGCTGCGCGCCGCCCATGCCGCCGAGCCCGGCGGTGAGCAGCCAGCGGCCCGAAAGGTCGCCGGCATAATGCTGGCGGCCCATTTCGACGAAGGTCTCGTAAGTGCCCTGAACGATGCCCTGGCTGCCGATATAGATCCAGCTGCCCGCGGTCATCTGGCCGTACATCATCAGGCCCTTTTTATCGAGCTCGTGGAAATGCTCCCAATTCGCCCACTCGGGAACGAGGTTCGAATTGGCGAGCAGCACGCGCGGGGCATTTTCGTGGGAGCGGAAGACGCCGACGGGCTTGCCCGACTGGATCAGCAGCGTTTCGTCGCTTTCGAGCCGCTTCAGTGTCTCGACGATCTTGTCATAGCTTTCCCAGTCGCGCGCGGCGCGGCCGATGCCGCCATAAACGACAAGTTCGTGCGGTGCCTCGGCCACGTCGGGGTGGAGGTTGTTCATCAGCATCCGCATCGGCGCTTCGGTGAGCCAGCTTTTCGCACTGATCTCGGGGCCGGTCGCGGGCCGGATCACGCGGCTGTTGTCGAGGCGGGTCATTTCAGTCCTTTCGCAAAATCGAGAGTCGCGGCGATCACTTGCTCCAGCACGGGCCGGATCGCGGGGTTCGGGTCGAGGGAGGAGGGCCAGTTGGTGTGGGTGATCGGATCGGGCTCGGCCATATAACCGCGCTGTGCGAGCTCCATCTGGATCGCGTGGATGCCGTCGTCGGGGCGACCATAATGGCGCGTCGTCCAGCCTCCCCTGAAGCGGCCGTTGACGACATGGCTGTGGCCGCTCGCGGCGCAGATGTTCGCCACGATCGTTTCGAGTTCGGGGGCCGAGGTGGTGCCGCCGTTGGTGCCGATGTTGAATTGCGGCAGCTCGCCATCGAACAGGCGCGGGACGTGGCTGCGGATCGAATGGGCGTCATAGAGGACGACTTTGCCGTGCGCGGCCTTCAAGCGGTCGAGTTCGGCCGTCAGCGCGTCGTGATAGGGCCGGTGATAGCTATGCAGCCGCTGCATGATTTCGGCCTCGTCGGGAGGATCGAAGCGATAGAGCGGCTCGCCGTCGAAGGTTGTCGTCGGGCAGAGCTCGGTCGTCGCCTGCCCCGGGTAGAGCGAGGCGCCTGACGGATCGCGGTTCATGTCGATCACGCTGCGCGAAATATCGGTCGCGACCAAGGTCGCGTCAAGGTCGGCGGCGAAGGCGTAAAGCTCGGCGATCCACCAGTCGGTGTCGATCTGCGCATGCCAGGGCGAGACGAACTGCGCGTCGAGGCCTGCCAGATCGGTCCCGCCGTGCGGGAAGGCGACGACGAGCGGCGCGTCGCCGCGATGGACGCGCAGCCAGTCCATCAGCCGACACCCGGCAAGCTGGCCGGCACCGCGGCGACAAGGCTACCCGTGCGGATCAACGTGGTCGCGACCTCCATATCGGGATGGAAATGTCGATCGTCCCCGAGCGTCGGCACATCGGCGCGCAAATGCTTGTGCGCCGCTTCCAGCGCGTCGCTCGATGTCAGCGGCGCGTGGAAATCGATCCCCTGACACGCCGCGAGCAGTTCGATGCCGATCACCGCGCTGGCGTTGTCGGCCATGTCGAGCAGGCGTCGTGCGCCATGCGCGGCCATCGACACATGGTCTTCCTGATTGGCCGAAGTCGGGATCGAATCGACGCTGGCCGGATAGGCGCGCTGCTTGTTCTCGCTGACCAGCGCAGCGGCGGTGACCTGCGGGATCATGAAGCCCGAATTCAGCCCGGGGCGCGGGGTCAGGAAGGCGGGGAGACCCGAGAGCGCGGGATCGACCAGCATTGCGATGCGGCGCTCCGAGATAGAACCGATCTCGCACAATGCCATCGCGATCATGTCGGCGGCGAAGGCGACGGGCTCGGCGTGGAAATTGCCGCCCGAAAGCGCTTCGTCGGTGTCGGCGAAGATGAGCGGATTGTCCGAAACGCCGTTGGCCTCGATGCCGAGCGTAGTTCCCGCCTGCCGCAACAGATCGAGCGCGGCGCCCATCACCTGCGGCTGGCAGCGGAGGCAATAGGGGTCCTGCACGCGCGGATCGTCGACCGCATGCGAGGCGCGGATCGCGGAGCCCGCCATCAGCCCGCGCAGGGCATCGCCAACCTCGCGCTGTCCGGTATGACCGCGCAGCGCATGGATGCGCGCGTCGAAGGGCGCGTCGGAGCCTTTGGCGGCTTCGGTCGATAGTGCGCCCGTGATGAGTGCAGAGCGGAAGACGGTTTCGGCGCGGAAGAGACCCGCGAGCGCATTGGCGGTCGAAAATTGCGTGCCATTGAGCAGCGCAAGGCCTTCCTTGGGACCGAGGTCGAGCGGGGCAAGGCCGGCTTCAGCGAGCGCGCCGGCGGCGGGCAGCGTCTTGCCGCCGACCTCTATAGCCCCGACACCGATCATCGCCGCCGCCATATGCGACAGCGGCGCGAGGTCGCCGCTTGCGCCGACCGATCCTTGCGACGGAACCACGGGCGTCAGACCCTTCGCCAGCATCGCTTCGAGCATCGCGACTGTCTCGCGCTTCACGCCCGAGGCGCCCATGCCGAAGCTCGCGAGCTTGAGCGCCATCATCAGGCGGACGACCTTTACGGGCGACGGCGCGCCGGTTCCGGCGGCGTGGCTGAGCACGATATTGCGCTGGAGCATCGAGAGCTCGTCGTCGGCGATGCGGACGCTCGCGAGCTTTCCGAAGCCGGTGTTGATGCCGTATACCGGCGCGCCTTTCGCGACGATCCGCGCGACCGCGGCAGCGCTGGCGTCGATCGCGTCCCACGCGCCGGCTGCGAGCGCGACGCCCGCACCCTCGTAGATTGCGCGCCAGTCGGCCAGCGGCGTCGCGCCGGGGGTGAGCGTTACAGTTGTCATTGTCCCATCCAGATTCGTCTGTGCAGAGGATTGAAACCGATCCTGCCGACAAGGTCGGCGGGGCGTTCGATGTCCCAGATCGCGAGGTCGCAATGCTTCCCGACCTCGAGCGTCCCGACCTCGGCCCGCATCCCCAGCGCGCGCGCGGCATGCCGCGTCACGCCGAGCAGGCATTCGTCGACGGTAAGGCCGAACTGCACGGCGGCCATGTTCATCGTCAGCAGGATCGAGGTGAGCGGCGAGGTGCCGGGATTGCAATCGGTCGCGAGCGCAATCGGGACACCCGCACCGCGCAAGGCGGCGACGGGCGGCAATTTGGTTTCGCGCAGGAAATAATAGGCGCCGGGGAGCAACATCGCGACGGTCCCCGCATCGGCCATCGCGGCGATACCTTCCTCGTCGAGATATTCGAGATGGTCCGCCGACAGCGCCCGATGCCGCGCCGCGAGCGCCGCGCCATGCTGGTTCGACAATTGTTCGGCGTGGAGCCTGACGGGCAAGCCATGCTTCCGCGCCGCCTCGAACACCCGCGAGGTCTGCGCCGGGGTGAAGCCGATATTCTCGCAAAAGGCATCGACCGCATCGGCGAGGCCCGCCGCAGCGATCCTTGGCATCATCGTTTCGCAGACGAGGTCGATATAGCCATCGGCGTCGCCGGCATATTCGGGCGGCAGCGCGTGCGCGCCGAGGAAGGTCGTGCGCACGGTCACCGGCCGCACCTCGCCGAGCACGCGCGCCGCGCGCAGCATCTTTGCCTCGTCGGCCGCCGACAGGCCATAGCCCGACTTGATCTCGATCGTGGTAACGCCCTCGGCGATGAGGGCGTCGAGGCGGGGGAGGGCGCTCGCGACAAGATCGGCCTCGCTCGCCGCGCGCGTTGCGTGGACGGTCGACACGATGCCGCCGCCAGCGTGCGCGATCTCCTCATAGGAGGCGCCCTTCTGGCGCAACTCGAACTCGGCGATGCGGTCGCCTGCGAAGACCAGATGGGTGTGCGGGTCGATCAGGCCGGGCGTGATCCAGCGACCCTCGCAATCGATCACCTCGGCCGCTGCCGGCGCATCGACCATCGGGCCGGCATAGGTGATCGTGCCGGCTGCCATGCCGACCGCTCCATGCTCGATCACGCCCAGTCCGGGCTGACCCTCCTGCATCGTCGCGAGGCGGGCGTTGGTCCAAAGGCGATCGCTATGCATCGAGCCCCTCTTGCTTGTTGGCGCCGACTCAATAATGTATATACATTAATTGCGAACGCAGTGCGATGTCCAGATGGGATGTTCGATGGCGCTTTGGTGCGAACAGGCATGGCTGGTTGACGGATGGTCGAACAATGTTCGCCTGTCCGTTGAAAAGGGTTGTATTTCGGCGATCGAGGTCGATGTGCAGGCAGAGCCCGATGACGAACGTCACGCGATCATGCTGCCCGGCTTGCCCGATCTGCACAGTCATGCCTTTCAGCGGGGGATGGCGGGGCTTGCCGAGCGTGCCGGCGCCAGCGACGACAGTTTCTGGACCTGGCGCGAGGCGATGTACCGGTTCGTCGACCGGCTTGATCCGGAAGGCATGCAGGCCATTGCGGCGCTGGCTTATGCCGAGATGCTCGAAAGCGGCTTCACGCGTGTCGGCGAATTCCACTATCTCCATCACGATGTCGACGGCCGACCCTATCGTAATCCGGCCGCGATGGCCGAGGCGCTGGCGGCGGCGGCGGCAGAAGCCGGAATCGGTCTGACGCTGCTGCCGGTCTTTTATGCGCATTCGGGCTTCGGCGGCGCCAAGCCGACGCACGGCCAGCGCCGGTTCGTCAACGACGTCGACCGTTTCGCGAAACTGCTCGACGCTTCGCGCGCCGCCGTTGTGCCGCTCGACGACGCGGTTGTCGGAGTGGCGCCGCATAGTCTTCGCGCGGCGACGGCTGGCGAATTAGCAAGCGTTACGGCGATGGCCGCGGGCGCGCCGGTTCATATCCATATTGCCGAGCAAATTCCCGAGGTCGAAGCATGCCTGGCATGGAGCGGGGCGCGGCCGGTGGAATGGCTGTTCGATCACGCCGACGTCGGCGCCGACTGGTGCCTCGTTCACGCGACACATGTCACCGACACCGAGCGGCGTGCGATCATCGCCAGCGGCGCGGTCGTCGGCCTGTGCCCGATCACCGAGGCGAACCTCGGCGACGGCCTGTTCCCCGCCCGCGATTTTCTCGCCGGGAATGGACGCTTCGGGGTCGGGTCGGATTCGAATGTCGAAATCGATGCCGCCGCCGAACTTCGCCTGCTCGAATATGGTCAGCGGCTCGCACATCGCGGTCGCAACCTGCTTGCGGACGGCCCCGGACAATCGACAGGAGCGAGCCTCTATCGCGGCGCGCTCGCGGGCGGTGGGCAGGCGCTCGGGCGCGCGGGCAAGGGGATTGCCGTCGGTGAGGCCGCCGACCTCGTCAGCCTGAAAGCCGACGATCCCTTCCTTGCGGGCCGCGCCGGCGACGTGATCCTCGACAGCTGGATCTTCGGCGGAGGCCGTCGGCTTGTCGATTGCGTCTGGCGCGGCGGCGCGAGGCGCGTCGACGGCGGGCGTCATGTCGCGCGCGATGCGATCGACGCGCGCTATCGCGGCTCCATCGCGCGGCTGTTCGCATGAAGCAGAGCGATGCCATTCACGCCCGGATTCGCCGCGAAATCGAGGCGCGGATCATGTCGGGCGAATGGAAGCCCGGCGAGCGCATCCCCTATGAACACCAGTTGATGGCGAGCTATGGCTGCTCGCGCATGACCGTCAACCGCGCGCTCCGCGCTCTGATCGAGGCGGGGCTGCTCGAAAGCCGGCGCCGTGCCGGCACCTTCGTCGCGCACCCGCGCATCCACCGCGCCGCGCTTGAAATCCCCGATATCCGCGACGAGATCGCGGCGCAGGGCGAAACCTATCGCCTCGACCTCGATCGCCGTGAGATTCGCGCCGCGAACGAGGAGGACCGGCGCCTGCTCCAGATCGACGGCGGCGACGTGCTCGCGCTCGAATGCCGGCATCACGCGGGCGGTCGCGCCTATGCCCTCGAGCGTCGCCTGATCAACCTGTCGGCGGTGCCCGAGGCGACCGATATCGACTTCGCCGCCGAGCCGCCGGGGTCATGGTTGCTCGCGCATGTCCCGTGGACCGAAGCCGAGCATCGGATTACCGCGTTCAACGCGGGCGCCAAGGAATTGGTAGCGCTCGGCATTTCGGCGGGCGCGGCGTGCATGGCGCTCGAACGCTGGACATGGCGCGGCGTCGAACGCATCACCTATGCGCGGCAGGTCTACCCCGGCGACCGTCACGCCCTCGTCGCCCATTTTCGACCCTGAAGGAAACAGAAGCATGGATTTCTCGCGCCTCGAACGCAGCAGCAAGATCGGCGACGGCTGGATCTATCCGCCGGCGGTGGCCGCAAACAGCGGCTGGCTGGACGTCGATGGCGAGGCGGGCCACCGCATTTATTGGGAGGAATATGGTTCGGCGGATGGCGAACCCGTCATGTTCCTCCATGGCGGTCCGGGCGGCGCCTGCTCGCCCGAGATGGCGCGCTTCTTCGATCTGTCGCGCTACCGCGTCATCCTGTTCGACCAGCGCGGTTGCGGCAAGAGCGAGCCCAATGTTGCCGCCGCCGGGCCCGCGACGGCGCTGCGTAACAACACCACCGCCCACCTGATCGGCGATATCGAGAAGCTGCGCGACGCGCTCGGCATCACCGGCCGCATGCATGTCTTCGGCGGCAGCTGGGGCAGCACGCTCGCGATGGCCTATGCGATCGCGTTCCCGCAGCATTGCGCAAGCCTGGTCCTGCGCGGCATCTTTCTGGGGGCGGCCGAAGATCTCGATTATCTCTATCAGGGCAACGCCGCGACCTGGCACGAGGCGCCGCACACGCTCACCGCTCCGGGGGCTTATATCAGCTATCCCGACGAATGGGGCGAGCTCCTCTCTGTGCTGACCGTCGAGGAACGCCGCGACGTCATGGCATCGTACAAGGCGATTTTCGACATGGTCCCCGCCAGCGATGCCGAGCGCGCGAAGCAGCTTGACGCCGCGCTGACCTGGTCGCTGTGGGAAGGCGTGATCTCGAACATGATCCCCGAGACGGCGTCGACCGGCAAATTCGGCGATGCGGATTTCGCGCTCTGCTTCGCGCAGATCGAGGCGCATTATTTCGCGAACAACCTGTTCATCGAGCCCGGCTATCTGCTCGGCAACGCGGCGACGCTCGCGTCGATTCCGGTCCATATCGTCCACGGCCGCTTCGACCAGGTCTGTCCGCTGACGCAGGCGTCGCGGCTGGTTGACGCGCTGCGCGACGCGGGTGCCGAACCCGCGACCTATGTCGTCACCAATGCCGGGCACAGCGCGATGGAACGCGAGAATGCGCTCGCGCTTACCGCGATCATGGACGGGCTGCCGCGCATCGCGTGAGCCGCGGAGCGATCCGCGGCATCGCGCGTTTTTCTCTCCGGTCCGCCGGCAAGAGGAGAGAGCGATGCAGCATCTGTTTACGAGGATCGCTTCGAAAGCCGCGCATGTCATGGGTCAGCCGGTCACGTTTATCGTCGCGACCGGATTCATCGTCGTTTGGGCCGCTACCGGGCCGTTGCTGCACTATTCGGACACGTGGCAACTCATCGTCAACACCGCGACCACGGTGTTGACCTTTCTCGCTGTATTTCTGATCCAGAATAGCCAGAACCGTGACGGCGCCGCGATGCAGGCCAAGCTCGACGAGATATTGCGTGTGCTCGAACATGCGCGGAACGAATTCGTCGGCATCGAACATCTGACCGACGTGGAGATCGAGAAAATCCGCAAGGCACTGGAGGCGGATGTGACCGGCGAGGGTGACAACGAGCGGCATCTCGGAACGGCCGTCGAACGCCTTCTCCGGCGCTTGTAGCCGTATCTGCAGGCAAGAAACATAGTCTTGACTATTGAATAGCCATCGCTACCCATTGGTAAAAAATGGGAGGTGAGGATGACGACTATCAGCAGGCTCGCATTTCTTGCGGCAACAGCCGCAATCGGAGTTTCCCCGGCGGCGGCCCAAACCACAGCGACGCAGGACAGCACCGAAAATGCGGAAGCGGGGCGTGTGCAGGAAATCGTCGTTACCGCCCAGCGGCGCGAACAGTCGCTGCAGGAGGTGCCGATCAGCATCACGGCCTTTGGAGCCGGGGGCATCGCTGCGCTCAACGCCCAGTCGATCGGCGACCTTGACACCTTCACCCCCGGCCTGACGATCAACGACACGTCGGTGACCCAGCCAAGCTACACGATCCGCGGGGTCGCGACCGACGATTTCGGAATCGGGACGGACCCGTCGGTCGGCATTTTCATCGACGGCATCTATTCGGGCCGTTCGGGCGCATCGCTGATCTTCTTCAACGACATTGACCGCGTCGAAATCCTGAAGGGGCCGCAGGGTACGCTTTTCGGCCGCAACACGTCGGGCGGCGCTATCTCGATCATCACCAAAAAGCCCGTTGCCGAGCGCGAGGGGTCGGCCACGCTGCAATATGGCAACTTCGACACGGTGCGCGCCGACGCGACGGTCAATATCCCGCTGACCGATACGCTCTATTTTCGCGCCAATGGCGTGGTCAACCGCCGCGACGGCTATCTGAAGGACGCCGTGACCGGCAAGGATCGCGAGCGCGAGAATAATGTCTCGGCGCGCGCCGCTCTGCGTTGGGCACCTGGCGCCGACACCGACTTCATCCTGACCTATGACCATGACGACACGAACAAGGATGGGCCGGCGTCGGTCGGGATCAGCAACTTCGCGCTCAGCCGCAGTCCCTATGGTCCGTTCACCAACGACGTCATCGGCGACAAGGAAACGCGGATATTGAACGCGGTATCGCTGACCGCGACGCACAGTGCGGGACCGCTGACCGTCACCAGCATCAGTTCGTTCAAGCAGTTCGAAACGCACAACCGCGAGGACGAGGACGGTACCGGCGACCCGACCCGCTATCTCGACACCGAGAATATCGAGAAGAACAAGAGCTATTATCAGGAATTGCGCGTCGGCTATGACGACGGGCCGCTGAACGCGATCGCGGGGGTCAGCTATTTCCACGAGCGCGGGCGCCAGACGAGCGCGGTGACGCTGCTCAGCGATTCGGCCGACCGGCTGCTCGGCGAACTCGCAGGCTTCCCGATCTTCACCATCCTCGACAGCGTCGGGCTTCCGGTGTTCGGCGAACAGATGCGCGAGGATATGAACAACCGCGTTGCCAATGACAGCTTCGCCGCCTTCGCCGACGCGACCTTCGAGGTGACCCCGCGGCTGAAACTGACCGCGGGCATTCGCTACACCCACGACAAGAAGGATTTCACCTGGCTCAACGGCGGTTTCGACGGCCATGGCCTCGAAACGACGACCGCGCCCGGCGCGCTGTACAATGCGATCCTTGGCGTCCCGGCCTTTCCCGACGATGCCGAGATCAGCGTCGCCGACTTCTACCGCGCGACGGTCGGCGCCAATGGTCTGATTTTCGATGAGGGGACACTCGAAGGCGTGCCGTTCACCCGGCGCGCGAAGTTCAGCGACGTCAGCCCGCGTTTCGTCGTCCAATATGATGCGACCGACAATGTCCACCTCTATGCTTCGGCTTCGCGCGGGTACAAGGCGGGCGGGTTCAATTCGGTCCAGATCAACTCCTTCTTCTCGCCCGAAAATGTCTGGAATTTCGAGGGCGGCTTCAAATCGGAGCTGTTCGATCGCCGCGTTCGTTTCAACGCGTCGGCCTACTATTTCAAATACAGGAACCGCCAGTCGATCAGCCTCGAGCCCAGCACCAATCCCGCCTGCCAGATATCGCCTCCGCCCGCGGGCACGGTTTGCCTGCCGCAATATCTCACCCGCTCGGGGGACTCGCGCGCCTATGGCATCGACCTCGACGCCCAGTTCGTCGTGTCGGACGATTTCTCCATCTCGGCGACCGCCGGCTATATCGACAGCAAATGGTCGTCACGGATCGAGCAGGGCATCGATATTTCGGGACAACCGACGGGCGAACCCAGCTTCCGGGGCATTTTGGGCGCACATTATGCGCACGATACCGGCAGCGGCACGCTGTTCGGCGATGTGAGCTACAGCTACACGACGCATCAGCGGATCAACGACGCGGTGCGTTTCACCGATGCCGCGATCGCGCCCTTTGTCGACTGGTCGCAGCTCGGTCATCTCCGCTCGGCGCGCAACATCGTGAACGCCAAGGTCGGCTATCGCTTTGGCGAAGACCAGCGCTTCTCGATCGCGGCCTATGCCGAGAATTTGCTGAACAAGAAATATCTGCGGACGCTCAACACGATTACCGCCGACACCTTCCAGACGCCCTATGTGCGCCGCGACCGGCCGCGTTTCTATGGGGTCGAACTCGGCTTCGATTTTTAACGGGGGGAAATCGCTAGGATGAGCTGGTCAAACTGGTCGGGTAGCGTCAGCGCGCCGGGGTCCGCGCTGCGTCCGCGCACCGAGGCCGAACTCGGCGCCGCGGTTCGCGATGCCGTTTCGGTGCGCGCGACGGGGGCAGGGCACAGCTTCATGCCGCTGTGCGCATCCGACGGGCTGATCGTCAGCCTCGAGGATATGGAAGGCGAGATGACAATCGCGCCGGATCGCAAGACGGCGCGCATCCCGGCAGGGTGGAGCATCAAGCGGCTGACCGCCGCGCTGGCCGGCGAAGGGCTCGCGCTCGCCAATCAGGGAGACGTGAATCCGCAGAGCCTGGCAGGCGCTATGGCGACCGGAACGCACGGTACGGGCCTCGACCTCGGCAATCTCGCGACCTTCGCGCGCGGCTTTCGGCTGGTCGGCGCCGATGGCGATGCCCGGTGGTGCGACGCGTCGACCAACGCCGATCTGTTCGAGGCGCAGCGGCTGTCGCTGGGGCTGTTCGGGATCGCGACCGAAATCGAATGCGATGTCGTCCCGGCCTATTATCTCGCCGAACGGGTACAAAAGATGCGCTGGGAGGAGGCGCGCGAACGCTTCGATACGGTGACCGGCGAGCATCGCCATGTCGAATTCTGGTTCTTTCCCCACGCCGATCACGTCATCCTTAAGACGCTGTCGCTGATCGAGCCCTGCGAAGCGCCGCCGCGCACGAGCGATATCGAGGAGACGACTTTCCGCCGCGTGTTGGGGATCGGCGCCAAATTGCCGTTCCTGGTCCCCAGCCTGCAGCGGCTGATGATGAAGACCGGTTTCGAGGGCGGCCGGCGCGGTCCCGCGCATGCGATTTTTCCGTCCGACCGCACGATCCGTTTCGAGGAAATGGAATATGAGATGCCACACACCGTCGGCCTCGAGACGCTGTCCGCAGTCGTCCACTGGATCCGCAAGAAGCGTCTGCCGGTTTCCTTTCCCTTCGAATATCGCACCGTCGCCGCCGACGACATCTGGATG
>JAEWIL010000170.1 GCA_023387085.1 Pseudomonadota bacterium
CCCCCGCTGCAATCGCCGCCGCGACCGCCGCGAGCGAAGCAACCGCCGCCGCGACCGCGGCAAAGGGTGGCGCCGCACCCGGCACGACCTACGCCGCCCCGCCCGAAAGCGGCACGCTGACGCCGAAGAAGCCCGAACCCGCGCCAGCGCCGGCGAAGCCGAAACCTGCTCTCAACAACGAGCCCATCAAGGTCGTGGAAACCCCCGTTCCCGCGGATACGACCACCGGTACCAGCCCCTGGCGTGCACAGTTCGGTGCCTTCGGGGTCGAGGCGAACGCCCGCAGCCTCTGGGCTGCGCTCCGGAAGAAATATCCCGCGGTCGCGGCGCGCCAGCCCGTCTATGTAAAGGCGGGGGCGGTTACCCGCCTCCAGGCTGGCGGTTTCGCAAACAAGGGCCAGGCTGAAAGCTTATGCGCCACCGTCCGCAAGGGCGGCCAGGCCTGCATGGTTGTGGCGAAGTAAGCCGGCCGAACCCCGGCGAAAACGCCGGAGCGCTCCGTCCTATTTCGCCGTGCCGGCCTTCTCCGCGGCCAGCCGCCTCGCCAGCAGGGTGCGCGAACGGTCGGCATAGGCGCGGCACGCGCCCGGCTTGTCGTTATAGAGCCCGTCCCCCGCATTGTCGGGATGGGCCGATATCAAGATATCGCACGGCATCGCGTCAATCGCACGATAGCTCTTCTCGAATCCGGCGATGAAGGGCGCACCCGCCGACGACGTGTAACGATAGCCGTCCGCCGACACCGGATTGAGGCTGGAGGCGAAGACGATCGTCTTGCAGGTCGTCCCCTCGCAGGCCTGCCAGCTCCAGCTCATGCTGCCCATCGTATGCCCCGGCGTTGCCTGCGCGGTGATCGCCACCTTGCCGAGCCGTAACACTTCGCCGTCCTTTACCACGCGCACCGGCGTCGTAACCGCTGGCCATTCCCCGCCATAGGCGCGCTGCGGATCGTCCTTCGCAAGCATTCCGGCGCGAAGCCCCTCTGCCCCGCGTTCGCTCGCGACCACCGTCGCGCCCGTATCGCGCGCCAGCGCGGCGAAGCCGCCGGCATGATCCCAATGCGGTTCGGTGCTCAGAATAAATTTGATGTCTTTGGGGTCGAAACCAAGACTGCGAACATTGGCAAGGATCATCGGCTCCGCCTGCGGCAACGCGCCGTCGATCAGGATCAGCCCGTCGCCGGTATCGATCAAGGCAACCGAAAGCCCGGCGAAGCCGGCAAGATAGCTCGTCCCGAAAAGCTTGGCAGGTGGCGACGGCGCAAGCCATTCCTTCGCGCGCTCGACCGCCATCGGCCGGGTCAGCGGATCGTCGGCGGGCTGCGCAGCCGCGTGGGCGGCTCCCACCATCCAGAGCGCCAAAGCCAGTGCCTTCATCATCCTGCGTCTCCCTTCGGCGCTTGGAATGCCAAGGGCCCGGGTCGCTCACAAAGCATGATTTCTCGACAAAGCCATGAGAATAATTGATGACGAGCCATGGACCGCGCCCAACTTCCGCTCAACGCCCTGCGCGCCTTCGAGGCTGCGGCGCGTCATCTCAACTTCACCCGCGCGGCGATCGAGCTCTGTGTCAGCCAGGGCGCGGTCAGCCACCAGGTCGCGCAGCTCGAACGCCGCCTCGGCACCCGCCTGTTTCACCGCCTCCCGCGTGGCCTGGCGCTGACCGACGAGGGGCATGCGCTGGTTCCGGTCGTCGCCGATGCGTTTGATCGTGTGGCGGCGACGCTCGACCAATATACGGGCGGCCGCTTCCGCGAAGCGCTCAAGGTCGGAGTCGTCGGCACCTTTGCAACCGGATGGCTGCTTCCGCGCCTCGCCGGTTTTGTCCGGGCCCATCCGGCCATCGATCTTCGCATTTCGACGAACAACAACCGCGTCGATCTTGCGGGCGAAGCGCTCGACTATGCGATCCGTTTCGGCGACGGGGCATGGCACGGGACGCACGCCGAACCCTTGCTAGCCGCGCCGATGAGCCCGCTCTGCGCGCCAACGATCGCGGCGCGGCTCAGGACGCCGGGCGACCTGATCCACGAACCGCTACTAAGATCGTACCGTCCGGACGAGTGGGCGCTCTGGTTCGCTGCCGCCGGGCTCCCCGCCCCCGTTCTGCGCGGCCCGGTATTCGACAGTTCGGCTTTGATGGTGACGGCCGCCGCCGCAGGCAACGGCGTTGCGCTTGCGCCGCCCTCGATGTTCGTCCGGGAGCTCGCATCCGAACACCTCGCCCAGCCATTCGAGCTGGAAATCGATGCCGGCCGCTACTGGCTCACCCGCCTGATGTCGCGGCCCGAAAGCGACGCGATGGCGCAGTTTCGCAGATGGTTGAAGAGCGAAATCCAAATACATCTTCCTTGAAAGGAAAGGACGCCTGCCCTATGTTATGATCATTGTCGGCTTCGCTTTGCATGCCTGCGACTGAGAGACCATCGAGCTCCCGCACAACGGAGGCCGATATGGATCTCAATCAATTACTTTATCATCACCAGATGGCGCTGATGGCCGTGAGCCAAGCGCAGCGTGATGGCCAATTGCTACCGAACTTCGACCTCCCCCGCTATTATGCGAAACGGATCGGCGAATATCGCGAACGACGCGGGCTCGGCGATACACTTGTCGCCTTCCCGGATCGTCCACAGAGCGGTCCCACGCCCGAAGCACCAGCGCCCGATGGCGACTATCCCGCCTTTGTCGGGGACACGCTGATCGCAGAGCTTCTCGTCAACAAGGTCCTCAGCATGGCCGCCGAAGAACGGACTGCCTATGCATTGGACGGCGTTATCGGGCGACTAGCCGACGTACAGGAAGAGCTTTGGGTCATCGGACGCGACATCTACCGCGCTCTGGATTTCGACGATGACAAACTCGCCGCGCTTGTGGCGGGTTGGCATCTTTCGCCCGACATGCAGGTATCCAGCAGCGGCAACTCCCGCGCCGCCATTCTTCTCAAGCGCGTTGCGGGCCATTCGGGATCGCAGGCCAATGACGTCTGATCGTGACCAGATAGCAGTCGCTGCGTCGCCCACACGCACGAACCCTTTTCGCCTGAGGCGGAATTTTGCGCCTCTTGCACCTCAGGAAGCCCGGCGACAGGGCGCCATCAGCACATTGGCTTTCCAGTTGCTTGGCGGTCGCGATCCCGTGCTGGGTTTCCTCAATACCGAGAATGGACCGCTGGGTGGTCGCCCCATTGCTATCGCGACGCAAAGCGACGCGGGCTATGCAATTGTCGAGCATGAAATCCGCTCACGGTCGGTTCGACTGGGTGCCGGGCATGCCGAATGAACATAAGAAACAGGCTATCTCGACCGTATCCGATCCAGCACAATAAGCCCCATCCAAGATTGGAATGCCGGATATGGCTGAATATGAAATAACCGGCATTCGTCAAAACGGGGACGGCGGCCGAACACACCATATCGAAGCCGTGCAGATAGGGCAGAGTCTGTTTTTTGTCGATCAGATCATCGCTTGGATCCGAGGCGACGCGCATTATTTCTGGATATGGCTCCAAGACGAGAAGATCGAAATCGTGGCCCTCCAGCGTAGCTCCTCGCGGCGCTACTACCTCACTGTCAAAGGGGGCGGATTCCCGCCGATCGCCTTGCTATCGCTGCCACGCATCTGACCGCAGTCCTGTTTGCCGGGCATCTTTGCGCGCTCTATCCAAGCACCCAGCTCCGCCGCGGGTAGCCCTGCGCCCAGAGCAGCGCAGTCAGGTCGTGATGCCGGATGACCGCATCGGCTGCCTCGGCGGCGGCGGGGTGCGGATAATAGCCGATTCCTAGCCCGGCGGCGGTGATCATCGGAATGTCGTTGGCACCGTCGCCGATCGCCAGCGTCTCGCCCAGCGGCAGGCCGTGCTTCGCGGCTTCGGCCTTCAGCGTTTCCAGCTTGGTACCCGAATCGACGATCGGCTCGCCGACCTTACCGGTTAGCTTGCCGCCCTCGACCAGCAGTTCGTTCGCGACGACCTTGTCGAACCCGATCGCTTCGCCCACCGGCCCGGCGAATGCCGTGAAACCGCCGGTCACCAGCACCGAATGCGCGCCATGCGCCTTCATCGTCTGCACCAGCGTCCGCGCGCCGCGCGTCAGCCGCACGCGCTCCATCCGGCATTCGGCCAGCACGCCCTCAGCCAGCCCACCGAGCAGCGCGACCCGCTCGCTCAGCGCGCCGCGAAAATCGACCTCGCCGCGCATCGCCTTCTGCGTGATCGCCGCGACCTGATCCTTGATCCCAGCATAATCGGCCAGTTCGTCGATGCATTCGACGGTGATCATCGTCGAATCCATATCGGCCACGATCAGCTTTTTCGCGCGATCGCCAAACGGCTGGACGACGACATCGAGCGCGCCATGATCCATCTTCGCAAGTTCGGCGCGCGCGCTGACCAGGCTGCCCTGAAAGAAAATGTCCGCTGCGTCATGCTCGTCGATCCAATGCGGTGCACCGACGTCGTGCCCTGTTGCGTCCAGCCGGTCGATTGCCTCGCGAACCACCTCGTCGGTCAGCTTTCCGGCTGCTATCAGCGTGGCAACGAACATGGCATCTCCTTCTTCATCCAACGAGTCCCGGCGGCCGCCGGTGGCGCTTATTGCCGGACCGACCGCAAGCGGCAAGAGCGCATTGGCCGTCGCGCTCGCGAAGGCGCTCGCCGAGTCGGGCCGGGAAGCCGTCGTCGTCAACGCCGACGCCAGCCAGGTCTATCGCGACCTCGCCATCCTGTCGGCGCGGCCGACGGACGAAGAGATGGAAGGCGTGCCCCACCGCCTCTTCGGCCATGTCGACGGCTCGCAAGCACATAATGCCGCGCGCTGGTCCGACGAGGCGCGCGGCGTCCTTTCTCACGCGCATGACGCGGGGATGGTTCCCATCATCGTCGGCGGCACGGGCCTCTATCTCCGCACGCTGCTATCCGGCATCGCGCCGGTCCCCGAAATCGACCCCGCCGTCCGCGAGGCGGTGCGCGCGCTGCCCATTGTCGAAGCGCATGCGGCTCTGGCAGAAGCCGATCCCGACGCCGCCGCGCGGTTGAACCCCGCCGACGCCACCCGCATCGCGCGCGCGCTCGAAGTCGTCCGCTCGACCGGTCGCCGCCTCAGCCAGTGGCAGGAAGATCGCACGGGCGGCATCGCGGACGATATCGCCCTCGCCCCGCTCGTCCTGCTGCCTCCGCGCGACTGGCTTCGCGCGCGCTGCGACCTCCGCTTGGTCCGCATGTTCGATACCGGCGCGATCGAGGAAACCGAGGCGCTGCTCGCGCGCCACCTCGACCCGGATCTTCCGGTGATGCGGGCGATCGGGGTGCCGCAGATTTCCGCCCTGATCAGCGGCAGAATGAGCCACACCGAAGCCCTCGAGGCGGCGCAGGCGGCGACCCGTCAATATGCGAAGCGCCAATATACCTGGTTCCGCCACCAGCCGCCCGCGGACTGGCCGCGTCACACAGAGTCATTAAGCGTCGATTCTATCAAGAAATTAGTAATAATATTACGTGATGCACTGTTGACAGGATAGAATCATACACCTATTGCCCGCCGACCTGCTGCGGCGCACAACGCGCACACCTACGGACCTGGCAGGCAAGAATTTGAGATAAGAAGGAACGAGTGTCGTGACGGAAATGAGTGGTGCCGACATGGTGGTTCAGGCGCTGGTCGACCTCGGGGTCGATACGGTGTTCGGCTATCCGGGCGGCGCGGTCCTTCCGATCTATGACGCGCTCTACAAGCATCCGACGATCAAGCATATTCTCGTCCGCCACGAACAGGCGGCAACGCACGCCGCGGAAGGCTATGCGCGCTCGACCGGCAAACCCGGCGTCGTGCTTGTCACCTCGGGCCCCGGCGCGACCAATGCCGTTACCGGCATCACCGATGCGCTGCTCGACAGCATCCCGATGGTCGTGCTCACCGGACAGGTTCCGACGACCCTGATCGGCACCGACGCATTCCAGGAGTGCGACACGGTCGGCATCACGCGCCATTGCACCAAGCATAATTACCTGGTGATGGACCCCGACCGGCTCGGCCCGATCATGCACGAGGCCTTTCATATCGCGACCCACGGCCGTCCCGGCCCGGTGGTGATCGATATTCCGAAGAATGTGCAGGTCGCGACCGGAACCTATTCGGTGCCCGAGATCATTCAGCACCACAGCTATCGTCCGCAGGTCGAGCCCGATGCCGACGCGATCGCCGCCGCGATCGACATGATCGCCGCGGCCGAGCGCCCGGTGTTCTACACCGGCGGCGGCGTGATCAACGCCGGCCCCGATGCAAGCGCGGCGCTGCGCCAGCTGGTTTCGCTCACCGGCGCGCCGATCACCTCGACTCTGATGGGGCTGGGCGCCTTCCCCGCCGACGATCCGAAGTGGCTCGGCATGCTTGGCATGCACGGCACCTATGAAGCGAACATGGCGATGAACCGCGCCGACCTGATCATCGCGGTCGGCGCGCGCTTCGACGACCGCGTCACCGGCCGGCTCGACGCCTTCGCGCCCGAAGCGAAGAAGATCCACATCGACATCGACCGGAGCTCGATCAACAAGATCGTCCCCGTCGATCTCGCAGTCGTGGGCGATGCCGGCCGCGCGCTCGACACGCTGATCGCGGCGTGGCAGGACAAAGGTCACAAGGCACGCGACCTTGGCGAATGGTGGCGCCGCGTCGACGGCTGGCGCGCGACGCGCTGCCTCGATTTCCCCGAAAAGAAGGACGATGCGGCCGAAATCATGCCGCAACGCGCGGTCAAGGCATTGTTCGACGCGACGCGTGGCCGCGATCCGATCATCACGACCGAGGTCGGCCAGCACCAGATGTGGGCGGCACAGCATTTCGGCTTCTCGGCCCCCAATCGCTGGCTCACCTCGGGCGGTCTCGGCACGATGGGCTATGGCTTTCCCGCCGCAGTCGGCGCGCAGGTCGCGAACCCGAACCGGCTGGTGATCTGCATCGCGGGCGAAGCCTCGCTCCAGATGAACATCCAGGAAATGGGGACGGCCGCGCAATACCGCCTGCCGGTGAAGATCTTCATTCTCAACAATGAGTGGATGGGGATGGTCCGCCAGTGGCAGGAACTGACCTATGAAAGCCGTTATTCGAACAGCTATTCCGACAGCCTGCCCGATTTCGTGAAGCTGGCCGAAGCCTATGGCTGGACCGGGCTGCGCATCGACAGGCTCGGCGAGCTCGAGGACGGCATCCGCACGATGATCGACACGCCCGGTCCGGTGATCGTCGATTGCCGCGTCGCGAAACTCGCCAACTGTTTCCCGATGATCCCGTCGGGAGCGGCGCATACCGACATGATCCTCCAGCCGAACGACATCGTCGGCACGATGGACGACGAAGCCAAGGCGCTGGTGTAACCCGATGAAAATTCAAACCGAAGCCGGCGAGCGCCACGTGCTCGCCATCACCGTGGACAACGAGGCCGGCGTTCTCGCCAAGATCACCGGCCTGTTCACCGCGCGGGGCTATAATATCGAAAGCCTGACGGTGGCCGACATCACCGCCGACCACGCGCTGTCGCGGATCACAATCGTCACCTCGGGCCCGCCGCCGATCATCGACCAGATCATCGCGCAGCTCGACCGACTGGTCCCCGTCCACAAGGTCGTCGACCTTGCCGATCACGACGCGCATGTCGAGCGCGAGATCGCGCTGGTGAAAGTGGCTGGCACCGGCGACAAGCGCATCGAGGCGCTGCGCATGGCCGACGTGTTCCGCGCGAAGGTCGTCGACACGACGCTCACCAGCTTTATCTTCGAGATCACCGGCAACAGCGACAAGGTCGACCGCTTCATCGCGCTGATGCGCGAATGCGGTCTGGTCGAGGTCGGCCGCACCGGCGTCGTCGCCATCGGCCGCGGGCCGGAGGCGCTTTAGAGTTTACGCATTGGGTTTCAATCACCGTCACCCCGGACTGATCCGGAATCCCGCTTTCCACCGATGCTGAGCGGGACCCCGGATCAAGTCCGGGG
>JAEWIL010000240.1 GCA_023387085.1 Pseudomonadota bacterium
CCCCCCCCCCCCCGGCTCTGGATTGTTCCATGGGATGGACTCTCGCTCCCGGCGTCGGTTTCTGCTTTGCGAGCGATCAACTGATCTTCCTCGATCTGCGCACCGACCGCTATCTCGCGCTACGCGGCGAACGGCGTGCGGCATTCGAACGTCTGCGCGCGCGCGAAGACAATGACAGCGAGGCGATGACGGGGCTCCTCGCCACTGGATTTTTCGTGCGGACGGAGGGCGAAAACAGGCTCGATCCGGTCAGTGTGACGATGCCGGCGACCGACCTCACGGCGTGGCGCCGAAGCAAGATCCGGCTGCCGATGGTCGCCGCAGCCGCGCGGGATCTATATTGGGCACGGCGCGCATTGGCGCCTGATCGCCTTGCCGCGACACTTGCGGGCCTCCAGCATCAAAAGCGAACAAAGACAAGCGACCCCGACCCCTCGGCGCTTGCGGAGCTGGCTCTGGGTTATGCGTCGGCCCGCGCGCTGGTCCCTGTTCCGCCGCGTTGCCTCGTGGACTCGCTCGCGTTGTTTCGACTGATATTGCGCCATGACCTCGCGCCGAGCATGATATTCGGCGTACGGCTCGCTCCTTTTGCTGCGCATTGCTGGCTGCAATCCTCCGAGCATGTCCTCACCGGCAGCGTCGATGACGCGCACAACTTCACGCCGATACTCGCATTATGATGGAGCGTGGCCTTGTTGCGGCATTCGGCGGTCCCGCTCTGGCCGCACGGGTGGCAGCGTCGGCTGCGCGGCACGGACTTGTCCGCATCGGCGACCTTCGGGACGTTCCTGTCTTCGCTGGGCGAGGGCTTCCGGCCGATTTGCGGGGCCGGGACGCGATCACGGTCGGGGAACGCTTTGCGAGCCCCCGCTGCCACCGTGACTTGAGCCAGGGCTGGGGGTCGTGGCTATCCTTCGAAGCGCCATCTCCCGGACATTTGCGCGTCGTGCGGGCGCCGCTCACCGGCCTGCCCCTCTACTGGGCGCAGGAGCGGGAAGGCCTGCTTCTCTTCTCGCATCTCGCGCTAGCTCTCGACGCCGGATTGCTCGCGCACCTCGATTTCGACTTTCTGCGCCATCAGCTAGCCTATCAGAACCTCCGGACCGATCGGACCGGTCTCGTCGGCGTCCGCGAATTATTGCCCGGCACCCGCCTGCGCGCGGGTGATCACGTTCGCCTCGGCTGTGACTGGTCGCCCTGGCCCTTTGCGGCGGATGCGCATTCGCGCGACGACGCGGCGCGCGAGCTCGAGCAAATCGTCGATACCTGTGTCTCTTCCTGGGCGGCCGGCAGATCAGCGATAGCTGTCGAGCTCTCGGGCGGTCTCGACAGTTCGATTGTGTCGGCGTCGCTTGCCGCCGCGGGCGCGAAGGTTTCGGCCGTCAATGTCGCAACGGCGAGTCCCGATGGCGACGAGCGCCGATATGCCCGCGCCGTGGCCGACTGTCTCGATATCAAGCTCACCGAAGCCCTCTATGACGCCCGGGACCATGACCTTACGCAGCCGCCCGCGTTTGCCAGTACGCGGCCCGCGAGCTTTGCGGTTCTCGACGGTATCGATGCCGCGCTCGGCGCCGCGACAGCGCGAACCGGAGCCAGAAGCGTGTTCAGCGGGATCGGCGGCGACAATATATTTGCGTTGACGCATTCCGTGGCCCCGGTTCTGGATGCCTTTCGGGCGTGGGGGCCGGGAGCGACGATGTGGCGCGCGCTCGCCGATCTTGCGTGCGTGGGTCATGTCAGCCTGTGGCACGCGCTGCGGCTGAGTGTACTCCAATGGCGTCGCGGCATTGAAGCTCGCTGGCCGCGCGACGAAAGCTATGTTGCGCCGGGGTCGCTTCCAAATGCTCCATTTCCGCATCCCTGGGATGGCGGAGCGGCTGACGTTCCATATGGCAAGCGGGTACAGGTACAGGCTATCCGGCGGATCATGGATTTTATCGATCGACCCGCCCGATGGTACGATCGAGACGTCGTCACGCCGCTTCTCTCGCAGCCGCTCGTCGAGCTCTGCCTCTCGATCCCGAGCTGGGATTGGATTGCAGGCGGGTGCGACCGCGCTGTAGCGCGTGCAGCCTTTGCATATCGTCTTCCGGACGAGGTTGTGTGGCGGCGGAACAAGGGTCGGCTCGAGACGATGTGCGCGCAGCTCTTTCTCGCGCAGCGCGATGCGCTCGCCGAATTGCTTCTCGAAGGCAGGATGGCGCGCGAGGGCTTGTTCGACCGGGGCAAGATCGAGAGCTATCTCGCGCGCGATCGTATCGAGGGCGACTATGATTATTTCCGTCTGCTCGAGTTCGCCGATCTCGAACGCTGGATCGCGTCGCTGCCCTGGGCGAGCGGATCGGGGCCGAGCCTGGCCCAGCGCGCATATTGTCCGGACTTTTCCGGATCTGGATCGGCATAGTCCTGCAGCCAGTAGCGGAACCAGTCGAGATTGCGCTGGTAGATTGCGAGCTTCTGGCGCGGCTCGGTCTTGAGATGCGAGGCAAAAGGAAAGACATAAGCTTCGCCCATATGCGCAGCCGTGAGACGCGCGATAAGTTCGGGCGACTGACGTGCTTCCATCTCGGGCATTTGCATCAGGATCGGCGCGCCGATTTTTGCGACGTTAAGCGCGGGCGAGAGCAGGCGCCAGCGCACCGGATCGGAGCCGGGCGGGCCGAGGTTCCAATAGTGTCGCAGGTTATCGCGAAACATATCGCGTCCGCCGCCTGCATTATACCAATAATAGGCGGGCTCGAGCTGGACGGAGGCGATGGATGCCGCGCGGAGCAGCTTGCTGTGGATCGCCGTCCACATCGTCACTTCGCTGCCGTAGCTCAGCCCGCCCATGCCCACCCGCGACGGATCGATCAGCCTTCTTTCGTCGAGTTCGGCTATCGCCGCTTCCACCACTTGCATCCCGAGCGCGTAGCGGGCCTCGGGTGCGGTGCCCGGATGCGGCAACCCGTTGATGCAAAGCGCGGCAATGCCGCTTCTGGCGAGCGCCCGCAGCGGCCATTCGTCGCCGAGGCCGCCGCGCAAATAGCCGACGCACCGATAATAGGTGACGAAAAGCGGCAGCCGTCCGGGGATCTTCGGGCGGACGAGCCAGCCCGACGCACGGCTGCCGCCCACCTGCCAGTCGATTGCTTCGGTGAGAAGATCCGGCTGGCCTGAAAGCATGTTCGGTTCGTCGAGTTTCCGCTGTGCGCCGTCGGTGAGCGCGATGCGGACGAGATGGGGCGGGATCGCGGCGCTCTCCGAAACGCAAAAGAGCGCTTCCCGGGTTGCGGAGCAGGATGTTCTTTCGTCACGCCCACCTGTCAACAGGCCATCGCTGGTTGCGAGCAGGCGCAATTCGCTGGCTCCCTCATCCCATAGGAAAGCTCGCTGGCGCATCCGGCGGTCGCGTGTCGTTGCGGCCACCCGACCTTCTTCGTTCGCCACCAAGGCCCACAGCCGTTCGCCTTCTGGAGCTCCGCACGGCTCCTCGTCGACGCAGATCGATCGCGCGGCCAATGCGCTGCGCATCGCCGCCGAGCGGACCGGTTCAGCAGGCGCGAGCAATTTGGCTTCTTGCGCCGTCGCCGGGCGATCGGCTTCTCCGAGCGAATTTCGGGCCAGGACCTGGCGTTTGCGCGAGCCGAGCAGCGGCTCGCGGTCGAACCAGTAGCCGCTGAGGCGCTGGCTTGCCGGACGACCGGCGATCATCGCGCCCCGATAGAGGGATTGCGCCAGGTCGACCCTCGCGTCGATCAATATGCCCGTATCGCGCTCGGCCGTCTCGGCGCGAGTAATTTCGGCGCGCGAGGGTCCCGTTTCATAGATGATGGCTCCGTCGGGGGCGACCGTGAAGCGCTCGACGTCGCTATCGAGGATTATAAGCGGGGCGAGCGTCATGCTTTCAGGCGTGCCGGTCCAGATGCCCGCGGCGCCGTCGATCCGTGCGATCAGATAGAAACGGTCGCTGTCGGGCGACCATCTGGCCGTGCCCGGCTCGACGATTCCCGTCCCGTCCCAGCCGGCGGCCCCGCCATCGCCGATCCGAACCGGGCGCGCGCTGCCGTCGGCGCGGACCAGATACCAGGCGAGATCGATCCGGCCCGTGACCGTCGAGGGCCGCTCGCGGCGGTAGAGCAGCCAGCGCCCGTCCGGTGACGGGGTCAGCGCCGAAAAATCGGTCATCTCGACAATCTCGCGCGGACTGGTCTGACCGGAAGCCGGGGCGGCGGCGATGAAGGCCGCCGCCCATGCAAGCCGCCTCACCACCGCACCGTCGCCTGCAGCGCGATCATGCGGCCGAGCGGGTTGGCCTTCTCGGGATCATAGCCGAGCGCAGAGGTGTTCGTTCGATTGTTCACATAGGGCGGAGCCTTGTCGAACAGATTGAGGAGCGAAAGGCCAAGCGTGGTGCCGCGCGCGTTTTCCTCCCCGATCCGCTGCGAGAGCGTCATGTCGATGGTGGTCCACGATGCGACATGCTCGGGGGTCGCGGGTATCTGGTTGCGATAGCCTCCCGTATAATTGACGAAAGCGGTTGCCGCGAAGCCGCCCTTCGACCAGCCGGCGCGCCCGCGCAGCCGCCATTTGACCGGGTTGGCGAACGTGCCGACGATGTCGCTCGGCGCCGTGCCGGGGGTGAGCTTGCGGTCGATCCCGAAGATGTGGCTCCCCGCCAGACCGAGGTCGAGCGTGCCGCCTAGGGCGCGCGGCGCGTAGCCGATGTCGAAATCGAGCCCCGTCTGGTGCACCGCGGAGAGGTTGCGCACCTGACCATCGAGGATGGCATCAATATCGTCGGGGGCGAGTCCCAGTGGATTGGTGAAAGTCGGGAAGGCGAAATAATAGGCGAGCAGCTCGGCCGAGGGATTGTCGATGATCACCCCACCGAACTGATCGCGCTCGGTCAGGAAGCGCGCATAGTCCTCGCTAACCGAGCCGATGCGGTCGCGATAATTGACGTCATAGTAGGTGAGCGATGCCCTGAGGCCCGGCTGGGCGGTCGGTGCGATGTCGAATCCCGCAGTCCAGGTGGTCGCACGCTCGGGTTTGATGCCGGGGCCATAGCCGAACAGGGCAACCACATTCGCGGTGCCGGTCGGCGAGGCAGGATCGGGAAGGACCAGCGTCGTGTAGAGCGACACCGACGGACCGATCAGCTCGTCGAAGGCCGGAGCCCGGAAAGATGTGCCGTAGCTCGCGCGCAGTGCGACTCCCCGCACCGGCTCCCAGCGGACGCCGACCTTCGGATTGGTGGTCGTGCCGACGTCGCTATAATCCTCGATCCGTCCGGCGAGTGACAGGTCGAGGCGTCGAATGCCCGGCATTTGGTTCGCCCCGCCGACGATAGGCACCAGAAGCTCGGCATAGGCGGAGCGGACATGCCGCGGCCCGGGCAGCCCCGTGAGGGTTGTCGTTTGCGGCACGGCGAAGCTGACGTCGTTTACCGTCGCATTCCAGTATCGCTCGCGCCGATATTCGGCGCCGATCGCAAGTCGGAGGTCGCCGCCGGGGAGGGCGACGAGCGGACCATCGGCGCGCAACGCGGCCGACCAGCTTCGATAGTCGTCGCGCGACCCGATGCTCCCACGGATCGAAGTGCGCGTCGCAAGATTGTTGGCGCTGCCGTCGCCAAAAACGTTGAATGCGGTCGACGGATCGGTATCGGCAATCGCCGCGGCGAGCCGCGCCCGATTGGGAATGTTGAGACTGTCGCTGCGACTTTTCTGCCGGCCATAGGCTCCGCCGATCTGGATACGCCAAGGGCCCATCTGCTGTTCGAAGCCGGCCGCTGTGGTGATTCCGCGAACCCGGCCAGCGTCGGTCGGCGCTCCAAGATCATTCGCGAAATTATAGCTCACCCGGACCGGTTCCCCGGTGCCGATCGGATCGACGTAAAAGGGGTTCGAGGGCGCGACCGTGACGGGACTGAGATACTCGCCGAGCCCGATCTTCCGGTAGCTTCGCTGGGCGGCGAGGAGGCTCGCGCGAAACGTCAGGCTGTCGCTGATATCGAACGAACCGGCGGCATAGAGACTGTGGATGCGCTGGCGCGGCAGGAGATCGCTCGCGGCGCGGCGATCGCCGGGATTGCGCGTGCCGGGTACGAGTTGATCGGCACTGAGCGCAGTGCCGTCCTGACCTTCCGGAATGGCGAAAGTCTGTCCGTTTGCGGCGGTGATCGTGCCCGGGACGGCGAAAAGCGATCGATAGTCTGGACCGCCGAAGCGCCGCAGATCCTCCGTTGCATAGGCACGGTCGGCCGCCGCGAGCGGCCCGCGCTCGCTGAACTGATAGGCGAGAACAGCGTGGCCGCGGTCCCACTTCTTGCCGAACAATTGCGCGACCTGCCCTTCGCCGAGATCGCCGTCAGCAGTGCCCGCGCGAAGCATTGTCTCGGCGCCCTCGAAATCGTTGCGGAGCCGGATGTTCACGACGCCCGCAACTGCATCGGCCCCATAAATAGCCGAAGCACCGTCGGTCAGCACCTCGATCCGTTTGATCGCGCTCACGGGAATGAGCGAGATATCGGCGAACACGCCGCCGAGACCGCCGAGCGCGGGGCGGCTGCCATCGACCAGCACCAGCGTCGAGGACGGACCGAGCCCCCGCAGGTTGACGCTCGATGCATATGTGCCGTCGGTTCCCGCGCCGTTGCGCGTCGTCGCACCCAATGTCGTCTCGTTGGGGCCGCCGCCAAACGACTGCGGCAGCGCCTGCAGCAACTGCTGGACCGAACCCAGGCCGCTCTTTTCGATCTCGCTACGGTCGAGCGTCAGGACCGGTGAGCCCGTCGGGCCGGCTCCGCGAATCCGGGTCCCGGTGACGATGATCGCGCCTTCTCCGGAGGCTTCAGTCGAGTCCTCGCTCGCTGGCACAGCGCCGTTTCCCGCCCGAAGTACCAGCGTGCCGTCGACGAGTTCGGGCGAAAGCCCCGATCCCGCGAGCAGTCGCGAGAGCGCGCGATCGGGCGACATCCGTCCCCGGACCGAAGTCGATCGCCGCCTGCTGACCAGTTCAGTGGCAAAGATGATCTGACGGCCCGAGGCCTCCGAATATTCCCGGAGCGCATCGCCGAGCGGCTGCGCCGCTATGTCATAGTCACGTTGCTCGGTCTCAGCATGCGCCGCGACCGGACAAAGCGCGCCAAAAGCGCATCCGGTGGCCAGAAAAGCGGCCAGCAAACTCTTGTTCATTCCGTCCTCCCAGCGGCCTGCATGGCCGTCTGAGGGGGCAAGACGTATCGGGTCGAAAAACTCCTAGTGGGCTATTTTGGGCAGCAGAACATAGCCGCTCGCCTGCTCCTTCACATCGAGATCGAGCGCTGCCGCGAGCTGCCGCGCGAGCGATCTTGCATCCGAAACATCGAAACGCCCGCTTACCAGTCGACCGCCGATCGCTGTGTCGGCAAGACGGATTTTGGCACTCCCCACCCGATTGGCGCGGTCGATGACCGCACCGAGGGGCAAGCCGTCCGCCACGAGAATGTTTGGCTCGTCGCGTTTGCCGACGGGATTGACCATGGTGACAGTCTCGCTGGACGGCGCGGTCTCGGTCAGTATCGGGGCGTCATCTTCCACTACCGCGCGCTGGCCGGGACGGAGGCGAAGCGGGGATCGCGGGTCAGCGGCGGCGCGAACCTCGACCGAACCTTCGACAAGATGGATGACTGGACGTGTTCCCGTCAGATCCACCTCGAAAATCGTGCCGAGGGCCGTGGTTTCGCTTCCCCCGGCCTCCACGCGGAAGGGGCGCGAACTGTCATGGGCGACGATGAACCGGGCGCGACCGCCGGTCAAAACGACGCGGCGTTCTCCAGAGGAATATTTCGCATCGATGCGCGCACCGTCCATCAGCACGACGCGGGTGCCGTCCTCGAGTTGGAGTTCGCCGCTGTCGTTCCCCGCGACGATCGGTTCGGCCCCCCGATTGCCGAGCAACACCCAGCCGAAGGCAAGCGAAATGGCAAGAAGGAGCGCCGCAGCGATCGCCCAGCGTCTGTCGGTCGCGGCCGGCGCGGAGGCCGCGGCGGCTCTGCGATGTGCTGCGAGATGTTCGGGCGCCACGCCGGCTGTCAGCAGCCAATTCTCCTCGGCCAAAGCATAAGCTTTGGCATTTTCACGATCGGCCCGCCATGCCTCGAAGTCGGCTTTGTCCGCAGGCGAATGCGGCGCGCGCATGCGCGCGAACCAGTAGTCCGCCTCGGTTTCGCGGTTGCTCACTTAGCGCCGGCCCGCGCCTTGCGGATTGCGATCATAGCCTGTGCGATATGCCATTCGACGCCCTTCACACTGATTCCTTTCGCTTTCGCGATTTCCTCATAGCTCATGCCATCGAACCGATGCATCACGAATATGGAACCAGTTTGGGGCTTTAGTTTCTCGATCGCCTCTCCGACGCGCCGCATCGTGTCGCGGGCTTCGAGCGCTGCGTGGGGGTCGGGGCCTGCGATGTCCTCATCCTCGAAACTGTGGTGCTGCGATGCCTGTCGCGCTATGTCGGAGCGCGCGCGATCGGTGAGCAGGTTGCGCGCGGTACTGACGAGATAAGCGCCCGGTTTCTCTATGAGCGCCAGCTTATTGCCCTTTGCCATCGCAAGGCGGCGAAAGCACTCCTGGACGAGATCTCCAAGATCCTGCTTCGGCGCGCGCCGACGGAGGTAGCGAGCAAGCGCAGGCTGATGCGCATTATAGATCGCTTCCATGCTGGCCGCCTGGCCGAAGCCCGTCCAGTCGGAGGGCGGGACGGGGTCGCCATCGCTCAGGGCTTGCGCGCGGTTCTGCTCGTCATCGAATTCCATGTTCATCGCCTACCGGTCGGACCGGAAGGCATCGGATGCCGGATGGTAAGAACATATTCGGAAATATGCGCCGCCGCCTTTAGCCCGAGGGCCTGGACATACGCGTCGGCCACCCGGCAACGGATGGAAATTTCAAAGGCTTTTCCGAAGGATTCTTACGTCCCGGCATCGCGCGCCTTCTTGCCCGATGCAGGGCAAGCATAGCCAGCCGTAACGTCAGGGCAAGAGTGCCTGAAGTAATTTCATCCGAAACGAATCTTGTTTTTCGCGCCGGAGGGTGAGACTCATCGGCGCCGGAAGGGCTCACAGGCGATGCCGTCGCCGTCGCCATCCATTTCCGGGCGGTATCCCGGTTGGCCTCGATAGAGGGGAGCGGCGCCCGCGGCCCAGGCCTCCTTGCAGTTGCGAAAATATAAGCCCGAGGGCGCCGCGCGCGGCGCGGGCGACGGTGTGGATGTTCGTGGCGGCGCTGCATCGCGGCGTACCGGGCGCGGATGCGCCGCGCGATAATCGGCAGGCATCTGGAATGTTCCGGACCAGAGTCCGATGCGCGCGGCCCGGGCGCGGGCTTCCTGTGCGACATAGCGATCGGAGAAATCTGGGAGCGCGACCGCAAGCCCGGCATCAACCATCGCACCCGCGAGATCGATGCTTCCCGCGCGGCAGGCCGCGACCGTCCGGCCGTGGATATCGACATCGCGCTGTGCGCAGTTGACCTGCCGGCCCGCGATCAGGGCCGCGAGCTTGTCGGCGGCCGCCTTGCCGCATGACCAGTGCTGCCCGGCCCGTTCGCAGCTCTGGGATAGTTCGGGGGCGTCGATCCCGTGAAGGCGGACGGCGATCCCGCCAAAATCGAGTGAATCGCCGTCTGCGGCGCGCGCCGTTCCGCTGACGTCCTGCGCCAGGGCAGGGAATGCGAAGAGGAGCAGGGCGGCTGCGGAGACATGTCTCATCCTGTTCTCAATAGCTCGGGCACCCTATCAGCGTAAGGACCCATCGGCTTGCGGTCTGGATCATGATCCGGACAGCCGCGAAGAGGCCTGCATTTGGGCGGCTGATGCTGGCTGAAGGACGATCATGGCAGCGGCACGCCTCGGTCGGTCGGGGTACGGCGAGGGCGCGGGCCTGTCATGTCTGGGCGACCGTCTGGCGGAAGCCGGCAACGCCGTCAGCATTCTGATTGGCGAATGCCACCGAATTCACCACGCGCTGTAAGTTGGCGCGACGGGTACGGAACGCGTCAAACACGCGCTCAAGGAACGGACGCGGTCCGATTTTCCCATCATTTTCGCTGACTCCTCTCAGGCCACCTTTTTGATCGGAACGATCGCCGCGGCCCCCAATAACGCAAACACCGACGCGGCGATGAAGACCGCGGGATAATTGCCCCCTTGTACCGCGCCGATCGCCAGGAAGGCAGGGGCGATGACCGGAGCCAGTGACTGCGGCAAAGTGTTGGCGATCTGGAAGATGCCCATGTCCTTTGCGCCGTTTTCGGGATCGGGCAGTACGGCCACCACGAGCGCGAGGTCGACCGCGTAATAGACGCTCATGCCGATGCCCGCGATGGCCGAGCCGACGAGAAACTGGGTGACACTCTCGGCCACGCCGATGAGGACAAGGCCGATGGCGGCAATGAGCGCCGCGGCGATGACGAAGGGTTTGCGTCGCTGCACCCTGTCCGACAGCCATCCGGCGATGGGCGATACGGCGATGATGATGGCCGCGCCAATCATGCCGTTGAGAAACATGAGGCGCGGAACCTCGGACATCGGCTGCCCGAGCCGGTCGGACAGGAAATAGACGGCATAGACCTGGAGATAGGCGATGCCCATGATGACGAGGAAGCGGCTGATCCAGGCCCAATAGAAGTCGGGATGGGCGCGCGGACTGATGCTGAATGACGCGAAAAACGCCCTGATCCCGCTCGATGGCTTGAGCGTCTCCGGCGCCGGGCCGTCAGGGAACATCGGCAGGATGATCGCGAGGCTGACAAGCGTGCCGAGCCATGGCGCCATGAACAGGAGATAGCGGCTCTCCGACGTGAACTGCGTGAGGAAGGTGCCCGCAACTACGCCGACGACGCCGGTGAGACCCAGAAGTCCGGAGACCCGGCCCTGCTGCGCTTCGGGGACATGGTCGGGCAGCAGTGCGTTCAGCGCGGCCTGGTTCGCGTTGAACCCGATCTGCGCGATCACCCAGCCGAGACCGAAGAGCATGATGTCGCTCGCCCAGCTCATCAGCAGCAGGCCCGCGCCGCCCGCGGCCACGCCGATGATCATCCATAATTTTCGCCGTCCGATGCGGGCGCGGGTGTGATCGGAGATATGGCCCCAGACAGGCGTGGCGATGATCGAGGCGAGCGCACCGACGCCGAGAATGATACCAAGCTGGTTCATCTTCTGCGCCGGGTCCGCAATCGCGGCGATGCGCATCGCGATGGTCAGCGTGACCGGGGTCAGAAGACCCAGCCAGTTGCCGCATTGGGCAATCCAGTAAGCCGCGATAAACCGGCGGCTCGCCCGGGGCTGCGCCGCGCCCGTCATTCAGAGCGCTCCGATCATCGCGATGTCGGCCGCAAGCTCGCGCAGCGCGCTGCATTCGGCGGCGCCGGCCCGGACTGCCGCAAGCGCGCGCTGCCACGCGGCGCGATCGACGCTTTCGAAGACCTGCGGCAGTTTCCGCTCGCCCTTTCCGTTGGCGAGCCGCAGGTCCGAGGGTCTTGCCGACCCGTCGCCGCGAAGCGACAAGCGAAGCGTGCGGCCGAAACCGAGCGCGTCCACCTGCTGTCCCGGCCCGGCGTTCCCCGCGGTAGCGATGCCCTCGAAGAGCATGTCGCCCGATGCGCCGCGCACCACCACCGCATGGCCGGTCTGCCAGATATGCGTCACGCGAAGCGACTGGCCGAGCGCGCGCATCGTGCGCGCCATGTCCAGCGCTGCGTCGGCGGGCGTGGCAAAACCGCCCAGCTGGCTGATGAGGATGGTGGAGGTCGCCGCCAGATGTTCGGCGAGATCGGTACGGTGGCGCAGCAGCGTCGGATCGCCCGCATAGCGTTCCGCCAGTTCCACGACCACCCCGGCCTGTTCCGCGCGGTCGGCCAGTGCCAGACCGGCGTCGGCATCGGTCATGGCCGGGTCGATGATGATGACCGCCCGGGCGCCGGCATCGATCGCCGTTGCCGCGCGCGCCGGCCAGTCCCGTTCGCCGCCGATCAGCACCGCCGCGCCGGACGCGCCCTCCTCTTGCGCGCGGAAGGAGATGGGCAGGGTGGCGAGCGTTATGTGCAGCCTCCGGCGAAGATGGGGTGCGTCGGCAGCGATCATCAACGGCAACTTCATGGCAATTCTCCGATCGCGCTGGCGCTGGCCTTGTTCGCGACATCGATCACGAAATCGAAATCGGCGGCTACCGTGTCGAGCGCCGGCGCCGCGCTCCTGTCTCCGTTGGCGGCGGCGTGCAGCGCCCGCCATTCCTCGACATAGCCGTTGCGGCCGAACGGCCCGATCTGCCGGACCGCGCCGGCAGCGTCGGTCATCGTGGCCACCGCGGACCCGCCATGGACATAAGACGGCGTGAAGCGGATACGCAGCACCTCCGCCTCGGTCACGACCTCGAGGTCCCAATAGGCTTCGCCATGGAGGTGCATCGTGCCGGCGAGCTGCAGCGCCCTGCCGCCCGCCTGGCCCGCGATCAGGTAGCCGAACGGCGCAAGCTGGCGCGCCGACCATATCTCGAGGTCGCGCCAGTCCGGCAGGAAGGTGCGGATCAGCGGCAGGTCATGCACCGCCAGTCCGAGGATGAGGCCGTGGAAGGTCTGGCGGATCAGCTCCGGCGTCATTTCGCCGGGCATGGTGAAGGCCATCTCGGGGCGCCCGGTCACCTCGGTCGCCCAATTCTCGAAGCGGTCGTTGAGCGGCAGGACGATGCTCGATCTGATGCTGCGCACCCGCGAGGAGAAATCGCCGAGCTCGTCCTGAACCGCGCGCCATGCCGGATCGAATACATGCATGGCGCCCACGATCACCGGAACACCCGTTTCGGCCGACACATCGGCGATCGCCCGCGCTTCCTCCGCACTGCTTGCGAGCGGCTTTTCGCACAAAATCGCCTTCTTGCCGGCGCGCATCGCGGCAATGGCCTGGTCGGCATGGAATTGCTGGGGGCTGCAGATGGCGACGACGTCCACGGCAGGGTCGGCCAGCAGCTCCTCGAGCGATCCGGCGGCACGGGCGCCTGTTCCGTCCGCCACCGATGCCGCGAGGTCGATATTCACGTCCATCACGCATGCCGGCGTGAAGAGATCGGGCAGATGCGCGAGCGTCGGCAGATGGATGGCCTGCGTGACGGGACCCGCACCCGCGAAGCCGACGCCGAGAATTTTCGCCGCGCTCACGACAGGGCTCCTGCGAAATAGGGATGCGCCGCGAGATAATCCCAGGACGCCCGGCTGCTCTCCAGCGCCGACGGGAGGTTGGGCACATCGACCTCGACGACGAACCAGCCGTCGAAACCAGCGGGCAGCGCGTCGAACACGGCGGCGAAATCGACCATGCCGCGGCCCGGCTCGGACCAGATATGACGCTTCGTGGTCGCCGCGACGAAATCATCTTCATATCGAAGCGCCTTGCGGAAGCCCGCCGGATCGACATCCTTGAGGTGCACGCCGACGACGCGGTCGGCGTAATCGGCAATGATCTGTTCCGGCACCATCCCGGCCCAGAGCAGATGGCCGGTGTCGGGGCCGAAGCCGAGGGTCGAGCCCGCCGTCATGTCGAGCACGGCGCGGGTTTCCTCCTCGGTCTCGACGATCATCGCGACATGTGGATGAAGGGCGAAGCGCACGCCCTCCGCAAAACCCGCATCGGCGAGCAGGGCGAGGGTCTCGGCAATCCGCTTCGTCCGCTCGGCCGACGCATTCTCGCCCACCGCAGGGTTGGCGAACCGGGCCATGTCGATGTTGCCCGCGACAAATGTGCTTTCGACGCCGAGCGCCGCCAGCGTTCCCGCATGCGCCTTCGCCCGTTCGATGATCGCGGCCTGCTTCTCGGGCACATGAAAATCGCCCGCGAAATAGCCGGGCGCCGGGGCAAAGCCGAACTCGCCCAGAATCTCCTTGTAGCGGGGAACGGTCATGCCCGCGGGCACATCGGTGTGAAGCGCCCGAAATCCCGTCTTCGACAGGTCCGTCAGCGCTTCGCGCAGATTCTGCTCGGTAACGCAGGGTCCCAGGGGCCCGAACACCCAGGGAAGCGGATTGATAGCGACGTGCTTCAACGACCATCCTCTCGCAGATCGATTCTTCTTCTTTCCTCGAACTTATAGGGAAGCTAAAGATTTAGTGAAGCTTTAAATTCGCAGATGGAGGGGCTAGGGAGGCGGGATGAGCAAGCGCGGACCCTATGCAAAAGGACAGGAACGGCGGGACGAAATCCTGCGCGCTGCCGTCGAGGTCATCAGCCGCGACGGCTACCGCGGTGCCTCGCTCGGCCAGATCGGGCGCAGCATCGGCATCGAAAGCGCGCACATCATCTATTATTTCTCGTCGCGCGAAGTGCTGCTCCAGGAAGTGCTGCGGACATGGGACGAGGGCAACGCCGTCGAGCCGGCGCCCGGCGCAGATATCTTCGCATGGATGGTGGAGGCGGCGCGGCGCAACACCGCGACGCCCGGCCTCGTGCAACTTTATACCGCCTTCGCCGCCGAAGCCGCCGATCCGGCGCATCCCGCGCACGATTTCTTCCGCGCGCGGTTCGCGACCCTGCAGGGCTATATAGCGGACGAGATCCGCAAGCGACAGTCCGGGGGCAGCGTCGCACCGTCGCTCGACGCCGATCATGCCGCGATGATGCTGATCGCGCAGTCCGACGGCCTGCAGGTGCGCTGGCTCGTCGATCGGTCGATCGACATGGCGGCGGCGCTCGCGACCGAGATCGATCTTCTGCTTGGAACCGGAGGCGCACAGTAATGAACGAGGGGTATCGCGCGCTGTTCGATGGCCGCACGCTTGACGGGTGGCGGTCGATCCCCCGCGTCTATGGCGACTGGAAGCCGGGCGGGCCGCCGGTGGCCGAGCTGATGAAGCAATATGGCATCCAGACGCCCTCGCATCCGGAGGCACATCCGGCGCTCTGGCGGGTCGAGGATGGCGCGATCGTGGGTCGGCAGGCGACGCCGGGCTATGGCGGCTATCTCCTGTCCGAAGAGACCTTCGGCGATTTCGAGCTGGTGCTCGAGATGTGGCCCGACTGGCCCGCCGATACCGGCGTCATGATCCGGCGCCAGCGGGAGACGTGGGCAGGCTTCCAGATACTCGTCGATCATCGGCCGTCGGGCAGCATCGGCGGCTTCTATGGTAATGGCCTGGCCAGCTTCTCCGCCGTGCCGTTCGCCGTGGATGCCGCGCTGGACGGGGCGGGGAGGGCTGTCGGCCTCAAAGTCGACGATCCCGCCACCAGCGTCGAGCCGGTGACGCCGGACAAGGTCGCGCGGCTTGCTCACGCCGCTCCGGTGGAGGATTTCCTCGGCGTCTGGCGCTGGCAGGACTGGAACGAGCTGCGAATCCGCTGCGTCGGCGGCGCGCTTCCCGTCATCACAACCTGGGTGAACGACCTGCGCGTGGCCGAGATCGATGCCGCCGCGCTGCAATCGCCCGGCTACGACCCCCCAGCCGTGGCTGCCTTGCTCGGAGACCGCGGCCACATCGCCTTCGAAGTGCATGATCATGACTCGCATTTCGGCGAGGAGCGCTGGGGACCCGATGCCGCCTGCCGCTGGCGCGGTATCATGATCAGGGAGCTCTGAGAGGTGACGAACGTGAGAAATGGCAGGCGCCTCCGCTTCGCGCTGATCGGCGGAGGACCCGGATCCTTCATTGGCGGCATCCACCGTATAGCCGCGGAACTGGACCGCGAGATCGAGCTGGTCGCCGGCGCGTTCAGCAGCGATGCCGGTCGGTCCGCGGAGGCCGGCGCGGCGTACCGCATCGACCCGGCGCGCGCCTACCCCGACATGGCAGCCATGCTGCGGGCGGAGTCAGCGCGACCCGACGGTATCGATTTTGTGACGATCGCGACGCCCAATCATCATCATCTGCCTGCGGCACGCGCCGCGCTGGAGGCGGGCATCGCGGTGATGAGCGACAAGCCCGCGACCGCTACGCTCGAAGAAGCGCGCGAGCTGGCGGGCATCGTCACCGGCGCCGTCGTCCCTTATGCGCTGACTTACACCTATTCGGGTTATCCGATGGTTCGGGAAGCGCGCGCGCGCATCGCGGCGGGCGCGATCGGGCGGGTGGTCAAGGTCATCGCCGAACATTCGCAGGGCTGGCTCGCGGGCGCCGTCGATAGCAAGCAGGCCGAATGGCGGCTCGATCCCGGGCGCGCGGGGGCAGGGGGCTGCATTGCCGACATCGGGGTACATGCCCTTCATCTGGCGGAGTTTGTCACCGGCCTTCGCGTGACCGAGCTGCTCGCCGATCTCGGCTCGGTCGTGCCCGGCCGTGCGCTGGACGACGACTGCCAGTTGCTGCTCCGGTTCGAGAATGGCGCCCGCGGCGCGCTGCTCGCCTCGCAGATCATGATCGGCGAACGCAATGGCCTGCGCCTGCGCGTCCATGGAACGGAAGGCGGGATCGACTGGCGCCAGGAGGCGCCCAACGCGCTGATCATGCACCATTGCGATGGCCGCACCGAGATCGTGCAGGCGGGCGACGCCTCGCTCGGCCTTGAGGCGGCGGCGGGGCTGCGCACGCCCGGCGGCCACCCCGAAGGCTATCTCGAAGCGTTCGCCAATCTGTACCGCGATTTTGCTGCGCTTCTGCGCGGCGGCACGGCCCCTTTGCTCCCCGGGATATCCGAGGGACTGCGCGGCATGGCGCTCATCGAAACCGCCGTCCACGCCAGCCGCGAGGAAAGCGGCTGGGTCCATCTCACGGTCTGAAGGAACAGGATATGCGCACGATCAAGGGACCGGGTATTTTTCTGGCGCAGTTCATCGGCGACGAAGCGCCCTTCGACTCGCTCGACGCGATCGCGGAGTGGGCGGCCGCCCTTGGCTACAAGGGATTGCAGATACCCACCAATGATCCCCGCTTTCTCGATCTTGCCTTGGCGGCGGACAGTCAGGATTATTGCGACGAGATTGCGGGCAAGCTCGCAGACCGGGGCCTGTCGATCACCGAATTGTCGACGCACCTGCAGGGCCAGCTGGTCGCGGTGCACCCTGCTTATGACAAGTTGTTCGATGGCTTCGCCGCACCCGAGGTCCGGGGTCGGCCCGATGCGCGCCAGCAATGGGCCGTCGAGCAGTTGAAACTGGCAGCGCGGGCCAGCCGCCGGCTGGGTCTTTCTGCCCACGCCACCTTCTCGGGGGCGCTTGCCTGGCCCTATATCTACCCTTGGCCGCAGCGACCGGCAGGCATGATCGAGGAGGCCTTCGGCGATCTTGCGCGGCGGTGGCGGCCGATCCTCGACATATTTGACGAAAATGGCGTCGACCTGTCCTACGAGATCCATCCGGGTGAAGATCTGCACGACGGCGCGACCTTCGAGATGTTCCTCGACCGCGTCAACCACCATCCGCGCGCCAACATCCTGTATGACCCGAGCCACTTCGTGTTGCAGCAGCTCGACTATCTCGCGTTCCTCGACATCTATCACGCGCGGGTGAAGAGCTTTCACGTCAAGGACGCCGAGTTTCGCCCGTCGGGCCGCATGGGCGTCTATGGCGGTTACCAGAGCTGGATAGATCGGCCTGGACGTTTCCGCTCGCCCGGCGATGGCCAGGTGGATTTCGGACAGATTTTCTCGAAGATGGCGCAATATGACTATCCAGGTTGGGCGGTCCTCGAATGGGAGTGCGCACTGAAACACCCACAGCAGGGCGCCGCCGAGGGCGCACCCTTCATCGCACGCCACATCATCCCGGTCACCGACAGGTCGTTCGACGATTTCGCTCGAGGTGGCTGATCGATCGGCCGCCGCGTGTTATCGGGCCGAAGGATGGACGGGCGCAGCGCGCAAAAGATGACGACATGCTCTGCTACTTGGTAGCATGGGGGCCACATGAGCGGGGCGCGGCGGGCCAGCTTCTCAATGAACGATTGGGAATCATTCGAAACTGGACGCTCCGGAATGGGCCTAATGCCAGTCATAGCTTGCCGCGAAACAACCGCCTGGGACCTGCCGTTCGCGTTTGTCGGGACGTCGTGGCCGCAACGCGCCCGTTCTCTGCCGCTTACCAGCTTGGACGCCGCTCCCAGAACCGGACACGCGCTGAAGGCCTCGAGCGACCGGGAGAAAGGACCGGGGTTGGGATTTTGCCGCCTATCCTGTGTAGAACTGTTAATGTCAGCCTCCGCTGGAAGCGGACGTTGTGGACGTAGTCGTGTTGCGTTTGCGAGGCGCTGGCCATGGCAGGCGTGTCGGTGCCGATTGAGCTGCTCGGCGCATCGGTCGAAGACTGGTGGGCCTGCGTCCGGCGCACTGGCATCCTCGGCGACGCGCCGCGCTGACGGGAGACTGGTTAGCGAACGTAGCTGGTACCGGTAGCCGACATGCGCAGACTGGCATCCTGCAGGCTGAGCGGCTCGTAATGGCCGAGGCGCGATACCGTCTCCTTGTTCGCATAGTGGCGGGTGCGCGCATTAAACATCCGCATCGCCTTGTCGGGCACTTCGACATAATCGAGCCCCGGCGCGCCGTGCCGCAGCAACAGAGCGCGGTTCGGGGTCAGCGGGACCGTGATCTCGAGCTCCTTGTCGATGAAGCTCGGGCCCCAGAAGCGCGTCTCCTGCGTCTGTTGCCTCTCGGCGTTCATCCAGACCACGGGACTGTCCGAGGTGATGAAGCCGGTGTCGCTTTCGATGCAAAGGATGCGAGCGTGCATCTGCATCATCAGCGGCGTCTCCGCGTTGACCGCCGCGGGCACCGTGGTCGGCATCGGATTCTCGACCAGCTCACGAATGTCGTCGACGTGAATATAGCTCAGTGCGTTTGGATCGGTGGTTCCGTCGCGCCACTCAATACGCCCATCCTCGGGCGCGCCGCGCTCGGCGATGTCGAGCAGCCGCTTCCACTGCACGCTATGATGATCGCGCATCTTGAGCGTGCGCGCATGCAGCGCCGCGACGAACAGCATCAGCTTCAAGCGGGGTATCGTCGGCGGGGTTCGCCGCGGCACGATGAACTCGCGCACGACCCGCATGAAATTGTCCTCAAGCTGGCTCAGGCCATGCTCGAGCGTGAGGTCGCGGAGCCCCCCGGCCATCTTGATCGTATAGAGGTCGGTCTCGCGGAAGATCTTCGCCGGCGCCTTGCGTCGATAGCCCGAGCCGTCCTTCGTTAGAAGATGGACGTAAGGCTCCTGGTCCAATGGCGTATCTGGATCGGTCCACGAAGCGAGATAGGACTTGGGGACGAAATGCTGCCGCTTGTGTGTCGCCTGCGCGCGCTTTCCTGATTTCACGCGCCTGACTCCGGCGCACGTCCGTTCAGGCCGGCACCCGCTCCGGAGCGGTCCATATCTGTCTCGGGAACGAGCCGGAGGGCTTTGCTGCCGACGGCACCTTGTTTTCCGAACCGCGTCGTATTGGCGACCAGGCTGCCAGCATCGCTAGATGGAACCCTCCCATCGGAAATGAACCGGCCGTCATTGTCGATTTGGAACGACAGCTTGTTCTGGCGGAGCAGG
>JAEWIL010000259.1 GCA_023387085.1 Pseudomonadota bacterium
CGCCGCGGCCTCGGCGGCGTAGAAGCCCTCGCGGTCGTTTGCCACAAGCGCCGCCATCACCGGCGCATCGGGAACGCGCGTCTGAATCATCACCTCGCCGGGCTTGACCCCGCGCCCCGCGCGCCCGGCGACCTGCGCGATCTGCTGGAAGGTGCGTTCGGAGGCCCGCAGGTCGCCGCCGTCGAGGCCGAGGTCGGCATCGACAACGCCGACAAGCGTCAGGTTCGGGAAGTGATAGCCCTTGGTCACGAGCTGGGTGCCGATGATGATGTCGACGAGCCCACCCTCGACAGCATCGACGAATTCGGCGGCCTTTGCGGGCGACCAGAGCGTATCGGAGGTGACGATCGCGGTGCGCGCCTCGGGAAAGCGTAAGCTTACCTCGTCGGCCACGCGCTCGACGCCGGGGCCGCAGGCGACGAGGCTGTCCTCGTCCTCGCACTCGGGGCAAAGCCGCGGCGGCGGCATCACATGGCCGCAATGGTGGCAGGCGAGGCGGTGGACGAGCCGGTGCTCGACCATCCACGCCGTGCAATTCGGGCATTGGATGCGGTGTCCGCAGGTGCGGCACAAGGTCAGCGGGGCAAAGCCGCGGCGGTTCAGGAACAGCAGGCTCTGCTCGCCCTTTTGCAATCGGTCGGCGAGCGCGTCGACGAGCGGCGGGGCGAGCCAGCGGCCGCGGTCGGGCGGGTCCTGCCGCATGTCGATCGCGGCGAGGTCGGGCATCGTCGCGCCGCCGTAGCGCGCGGGGAGGACGATATGGCGATATCGCCCGGCCTCGACCATCGCGAGGCTTTCGAGCGCGGGGGTCGCGCTGGCGAGGATGACCGGCAGGCCCTCGAAATGCCCGCGCATCACCGCGACGTCGCGCGCGTGATAATGGACACCGTCCTCCTGCTTGAAGCTCGTCTCGTGCGCCTCGTCGACGACGATCACGCCGAGGTTGGCATAGGGCAGGAACAAGGCCGAGCGCGCGCCGACGACGATCTTCGCCTCGCCCGCGGCGATGCTGTGCCAGGCGCGGCGGCGTTCGGTCGAGCGGAGGCCCGAGTGCCAGGCGACGGGCTCGCAGCCGAAACGTGCGGCGAAGCGCGTCAGCATCGGTTCGGTCAGCGCGATTTCGGGGAGCAGCACCAGCGCCTGCCTGCCCGCATCGATCGCGGCGGCGATCGCCTCCATATAGACTTCGGTCTTGCCCGACCCGGTGACGCCGTCGAGCAGCAGCGTCTCGAATTTCGCGGCATCGACCGCATCGCGGAGTTGCCCGGCGGCGGCCGACTGCTCCGCGGATAGGTCCGGCGGCGCGAAACCGGGATCGGGCTCGGGATAGGGCTGGTCGGCCGAGACGCTTACCGCTTCGAGCGCCCCGGTCTGGACAAGCCCGCGGATCACCGCCTCGCTGACATCGGCCATGGCCGCCAGTTCGCGGACGATGCCCTGCCGTGTGCCGATCTTTTCGAGTGCGACGGTGCGCTGCGGCGTCATCCGTGCCGGCAACTGGCCGGTGGCGCGATATTCGACGATCGGGCGGCGCGCGTCGGCGAAGGCGGCGCCGGGTAGCACCATCCGCAGCACCGACCCCGGCGGCGCGAGATAATAGTCGCTCGTCCATTCGATCAGGCGGCGGAGCGGCGCCGCGATGGGCGGTACCGGCACGACCTCGAACAAATTGCGCAGGCGATTGTCACCGACGGGTTCGGGCGCGCCGAAACTTGCGTCCTCCCACACCACGCCGCCCATCCGCCGCGGCCCGAGCGGCGCGACGACGACGCTGCCGAGCGGCGCTTCGGTGCCATAGGGCACGCGATAATCGAGCGGGCCGAGGGCGGCGGTCAAAAGGAGGACGCGGGCGCGGGTCATGGGGCGTGGCAGGATATAGGGAGCCACGCAAAATAGGAAAGCGCGATGCCGCGCCCGTGATCAACGATGCCGGAGTGCGATCCAGCCGAGCCAGACCCAGGCGAGCATCGCGGCAAGGTAAAATGCAAGGCCGGTTTTGATGGTCGTCGCCATGCCAAGCTGGATCAGCATCGGGATCGCGACCCCTGCGAGCAGCGACAGCATCGCCGCGCCGCGCGCGCGCTCACGCCACAGGCTAAAGGCGTAGACGACGCAGGCGACGATCAGCGACCCGAAGGCGAGCATGAAGGCGACGCTGTGGATGACGGCCCCGCTCGTCATCACCGGCTGCTGTTCCAGTGCTGTGCCCGGCGGGAAGCCCAGCCCCGGCGGGGCATCGAACAGTCCTGCGAGGATCAGGCCCGCGCCGTAAAGTGCGATCAATGCTGGACCCGCGATCCGCCCCGAGGCGCGGCGCAGGCCGAGTGCGCAGCGGAGCACAAGCAGCCCCGATGCAATGAAGCACGCCTTCATCACCCAGCCGCGCGGCCCGAGGCTGAGCATCGAGATCGCATGGCGTTCAATGTCGAATCCCGGCCGCGCGAAAATTTCTATGATGGTGATGGCGAAGAAGAGGGCCCCCGCGATGACGCCTCCTTTCAGCAGGCTGGATGTGTTGGACGCGGCGACCACCCTCACATCGCCTTGATATAGTCGACCATCTGGGTGACCACCGTACCCCAGCCGTCGTGAAAGCCCATTTCTTCGTGTCGTTGCCGCGCCGCCGAATCGCCGTGCAGCGCGATCGCCTTGTATCGCGTGCCGTTGCCATGCGGGGTCAGGAACAGGCCTGCGGTGAAGAAGGGCGCCGGCGCGGGGCGAAAGCCGGGAAGTAGCGTGTCGGTGAAGATCAGTCGCTCGTTCGGCACCACGTCGAGGTAGCAGCCGCTGCCAGGGAATTCCTCGCCCTCGGGCGAACGCATGGTCGTGTTGAAGGCGCCGCCTGGGCGCAGGTCGATCGTGCAGTCGGTGACGATCCACGGCTTTGGTACGAACCAGTGAACCAGATGTTCGGGGGTGGTCCACACTTTCCACACCAGTTCGACGGGCACGTCGATCTCGCGTTCCAGGACCAGATCGAGTTCGGGGTCGATCGCGGGCATCGGGAATGTCATTCGCTTTTCTCCTTTTTGAGTTTGAGCAGATAGGCGTCCATGCGGTCGAGCCGGGATTCCCAGAGCCGGCGCTGGGTTCCGAGCCAATCCTCGGCCAGCCGAAGCCGGTCGGGCGCGAGGCTGTAGGTGCGCACGCGCCCGACCTTGCGCGAATGGACCAGCCCGCAGCTTTCGAGGATTTTCAGATGTTCGAGGAAGGAGGGGAGCGCCATCGGGTAGCGCGATGCCAGTTCGCTGGTCGCGGTCGGACGTTCGCCCAGCCGTTCGAGCACGTCGCGCCGCGTGGGGTCGGCGAGCGCCCGGAAAATGCCGTCGATCATCGCCGGCTCGGGCGCAAGGGGAGCGTCAGGGCGGACCTGCGACATGCGGCATCCTTTCCTGTCACCTGTTTAGGCTGATCTATATACTTAGGTCAATGCCTAAGTATTGGGATGGCTCGACGGGAAAGGCAAAGCGGCAAGAATGTTGGGAACTCAGCCGGTGGCAGCCACTGTTCTGCGGCCACCGCGCTTCACGGGCTTCGGCCGCTTGAACCAGAAACTCCATACGGCAAGGCTGCCGAGCATCGTCAGGGCGAGCCCGGAGATCGTCATGACGATCCGCCACGCCCAGCCGCCGACTTTCGATGCGTGGATCGGGAAAGCCATGTTGAACGCCTGCGCGCCCGACGGCATTGCGAGTGCGTCGCGCAGGCCGAGCAGCTTGCCCGTTCCGGCATCGAACCACAATGTCGAGCGGCCGTTGGGGAGCCACTCGTCCTGCTGACGCATCCGGAGCATGATCGGGTCGCCCGCCTTGCGTGGCAGGCTGAGGATACGGAATTCGGCGTCGGGGAAACGGCGGCGCGCTTCGCCGAGCATCGCGGCATAGTCGGGCTTGGCGGCGAGCGCGTTGCCCTTGTACTTGGGCGGTTCGATGGCCTTCGCGGCTTCGGCCGGCGAGCCGAAGGGGGCGATCATCACCATCGCGAAGGGACGGAAAATCATCATCGTTCCTGTGACGATCGAGATCAGCAGCAGCGGAGCAGCGACGATGCCGAGGTCGCGGTGGTGCATAACGATCGCCGGGCGCGACATGCGTTTCGGCCACAGGCGGAACTGGAAGTTCCGCCGCGTCCGCCACCACAGGATCGCACCGCTGATCACGAAGAACAAGCCGCAGAGCCCCGCGACGCCGATCACCCATTCACCCGTATCGCCGGCAAACAGATGATGATGAAAGTCGAAGATCCAGAGTTCGGGCCGCTCCCATTGGCTCGCCCAGCGCGTCACGACCTCGCCCGACTGGCTGGCATAGGCGCCCGCCTCCTTGCCCAGCCGGAGCTGATGGAGCCCGAAGCGCTCATCGGCATAGATGATGCCCTGCGCGCCCGGCATCGCCATCAGCTTCTCGGTCGTCGCGGCAACCGTAGGCAGATCGCCGCGCAGCGGATCGCCGGTCCCGGGCAATCCGATCCACAGATGCTCGTGGAGCAGGATCGTGCCCGTCAGGCCCATGAGCGCGAGCACGAGGCCGATCAGGCCCCCGGTCCAGCGGTGGAGCGTGTCGAGCAGCTTCATCATTTAGAAACGGTAATCCCACCCGAGCGTGAAGGTCCGGCCGCGTCCCGCGAAGAAGGCCAGATTGTCGGTCGGCAGCCGCGTGTCGCTCGAATAGTCGATATAGAATTTGTCGAACAGATTCTGGACGCTGAAGCTGAGGCCGCCGAAGCCGGTCTGGTAGCGGATGCTGGCGTCGGTGATGGCGTAGCCGCCGAAATTGTTTCGGGGATCGGGGTTCGCCTTGCCGTGGAAGGTGCGATCGAGGAAGAATTGTGTCTGGATTAGCGCCGAGACCGGCCCCTTGTTATACGACGCGTTGAGGTTGAGGCGGTCGGGCGAGATGTTGGTGCCGTCGAGATCGGTGTCGACGATGCCGTCGGGATTGGCGCTATCGCTGTCATATCGGCCCTGGATATGGGCATAGCCGATGCCGAGCTTCAGCCCATCGATAGGCGTGGCGACACGCAGATTCACTTCCAGCCCCTCGATTTCGACCCGCTGGCGCTGGACGTCGAAGATGCGGTCGGGGCGGGCGATGAGCAGCTGACCCTTGTCGCTCGACGACCAGAAATAGGTCGCGCTGGCATCGAGCGGACCGCGCTTCACCTCCACGCCGACCTCGCGGTTGTTCGAGACGACGGGCGAGATGTCGAGGAAGCTGTCGATATCGACGCCGGGCGTGTTGACCGCGCGCGTGATGCGGCCGATGTCAGGGACGGTGAAGCCTTCGGCATAGCTCGCATAGGCGCGGATACCAGCCCATGGCTCGACGATCACGCCGCCGTTGATCAGCAAATCCTGGAACTTCGGCTTGCCGCCGCCGACATCGACGCCGCCATAGGTCGAAAGGCCGCAATTGGTGGTGACGGTCGCCGAACAGGCGCGGAAGGTCGTCGAGGCGAGCGTATGATAATCGTCGATCTTGATCTTCACATTCTCCCAGCGCACCCCGCCGGCGAGACGGACGAGACCGCCCATCAACTTCAGGTTTGCCTGCCCGAAGGGCGCGAGGCTGCGAAAATCGCTCGGCGGCACCCAGACGCGCCCGGTTGCGATCAGCGCCTGTTCGGTCTTGTCGACGAGCGCGTCGAAGCCGATTGTCAGCGTCAGCGCCTCGAAACCCGGAACCGCGCGTTCGTAGCTGAACTTGGCGCCGAGCTTGCGGCTGCGGTTCTGTGACTGGTCGAACAGCGTGCCGACGGGCGCGAGCGCGGGATCCTGGAAAGTCGCCTGCGTCGCGATCTCGCCGCCGAAAGTGTCGCGGCTGCGATTGAAGAAGATCTGGCTGACGAAATTGCCGCCGCCAAGATCGGTGTCGGTCAGCGACAGGGCGACGCTTTCGGTGCGGTTCTGCGCCGACTTGCCCGGCGGATCGCCGCGCACGGCGCTCGTCGGAACGCCGGTCAGGCGGTTGCCGGGCAGCGCGACATAGTCGCCGTCGCCCTTCAGTTCGAAGCGGCTCGCGATCAGGTCGAGCCGCGCGGTCGGCGACAGTTCGTAGCCGAGGCGCGCGAACAGCGAGAGCGTCCGCGAATCCTGCGTCTCGCCCTGCGTCAGGTTGAGCCCGACGCGGCGGCTCTCGCCATCGTAGAAGGCGCCGCGCTTTTCCCACGCCGCGCCGACGGTCGCGTCGAAGCGACCGGCCTTGTACTGGACCAGCCCCGCGACCTTGCCGCCGACCCCGTCCTTGCTGAACCCGTCGTCGGCGGTGCCCTGAAGCAGGAAGCGGCCGCCCAGGCCTTCTTCCTTTGGCGCGCCGACGGTGACCTGGTTGACGATGCCGCCGGTCCCGCCGATGCCCTGCAGCGCGTTCGAGCCATAGATCAGTTCGACGCGGTCGACGAAGAAACCATCGATCGTGAAGCCGTCGCGGCTGCCGTCGCGCATCGGGGTCGATTGCGGAATGCCGTTGATCGCATAGAGCGGCGAACGGCCGCGCAGCGTCTCGCCCGCGCCCGACAGCTTCTGCCGGGTGGGCGAGAAGCTGGGGGTGAGGTTCGACACCGCGTCGGTGACCGAACCCGCAATCGCGACCTGCTGGTCGAGCGTGTCCTTTCCGATCAGGTCGATCGTCAGCGGCAGCGCGTTCGGCGGCAGGATTGTGCGCGCCGCGGTGACGATGATGCTGTCGTCCCGCGCGGCGGCGTCATCGGCGGCCGCGGCATCCTGCGCCAAGGCGGGGGAGGAAAGCGTACCGGACAACAGCGCCGCGACGATCCACTTGCGATTCATTCTCAACTCCTGCTTCGGAGTGGCCGCTAGTGCGACACATTCTCAAATGCAAGGAGATTCAGAAGAAGCAACTTTTACGGGAGGCGAAGCTGATTGACGAAAGCAGTAATGGCCTTCCTCCCTCCCGAAGCGGCGCTGGTTCTGCGGGAAGGGGTGACGTCGCTCCTCAAAGCGCGCTATCAGGCCGGCGATGCGCGAGAAGGAACTACGCTTTGCCCTGATCTGCTACGGCGGGATCAGCCTTGCCGTTTACATGCACGGAATCACCAAGGAGGTGTGGCGGCTCGCCGCCGCGTCGCGCGCGTTTCACGAGGGCGCCGACCAGCACGGGTCGGGCCGTGTCTATGCGCAACTGCTGGCGGCACTCGCCGACAAGGGCGGGGTCAAGCTGCGCGTGCTCGCCGACATCGTAGCGGGTGCGAGCGCGGGCGGGATCAACGGCATCTTCCTAGCGCGCGCGATCGCGTCCGGGCAGTCGCTCGATCCTTTGACCGAGCTGTGGCTGCAGGACGCCGACGTCGACTATCTGCTCGATCCCGATGCGCGGCCGCTGTCGGCGGCGACCAAATTCTGGGCGGTGCCGATCGCCGGCTGGATGATGAAGAAGCGCGGCAATGTTATCGACCGCACCGTCGGCGAGGGCGCGCAGGACGAGGTGCGCGCGAAGCTGTCGCGCCTGGTGCGGGCGCGCTGGTTCGAGCCGCCATTCGGCGGCGAGACCTTCTCGGAGCTGCTGCTCGACGCCTTCGATGCGATGGACAAAGGGCCCGTCGGGCCGGCGCTGGTGCCCGCGGGGCAGCCCGTCGACCTGTTCGTGTCGGTCACCGATTTTGCCGGGCACCAGACCTTCCTGTCGCTCAACAGCCCGCCGCGCGTGACCGAGGAAGAGCACCGGCTGATCCTGCGCTTCCGGCAGGACAGGCGCGCCGGAAAAAGTCTGGGCGACGTGCCTTCGCTCACCGCGGCGGCGCGCGCGACCGCGAGCTTCCCGGGGGCCTTTCCGCCCTTCACGCTCCGCGAACTCGACCGGGTGCTGGCCAAGCGCCGGATCGCCTGGCCGCAGCGCGATGCTTTTATCCATACGCAATTGCCTGCGAATGGCGAGGAGGATCCCGCCGACCGCGTGCTGATCGACGGATCGGTGCTGGCGAACGCACCCTTCCGTCCCGCGATCGCGGCGCTGAAACAGCGCCCGGCGCGGCGCGAGATCGACCGGCGCTTCGTCTATATCGACCCCAAGCCCGATTACCGTTCGATCAGCTTCGGCAGGCCGGGAGAGATGCAGGGCGACGAGGCGAAGCTGCCCGGCTTCCTGTCGACGATCCTCGGCGCGCTCTCCGAAATCCCGCGCGAGCAGCCGATCCGCGAGAGCGTCGAGGCGATCGAGGGCATGTCGCGCCGCATTCGCCGCATGCAGCATATCGTCGACGCGATGAAGGTCGAGGTCGAGGAGCAGGTCGCGGCGCTGTTCGGCACCACCTTTTTCCTCGACACCCCGACAACCGCGCGGCTCAGGAAATGGCGCGCGAAGGCGCAGGATCAGGCGGCGGCGCGCGCGGGTTTTTCCTATGCGCCCTATGGCCATCTGAAACTCTCGTCGGTGGTCGAGGATCTGGTTGGCGTGGTCGATCGGCTCGTGCCGCCCGAGGGCGATATCCATCGCCGCAACCGCCGGAACGCGCTGTGGGACGAGGTTCGCGCGCGGGGGCTCGACCGATTGTCGGGGAAGAAAGGCATGGGCGCGAGCGACGATGCGGTCGTCTTTTTTCGCACCCACGACATCGGCTTTCGCATTCGCCGCCTGCGTTTTCTGGCGCGCGAACTCGACCGGGTGGTCGAGGCAAAACGCGACGCGCGCGATCCCGCCTGCGATGCGATGCGCGATGCGATTTATGCCGCGCTCGGACTCTATCTGGAGCGCGAGGGCGACGACTGGCTGGCTGACATCGACGTGCCCGCCGATGCCGGCGCTGCTGCGTGGATCGATGCGATCGGCGAGCGGCGCGACCTGATCGGCGCCGACGCGGACGCCGACGAGCACGTTGCCGAAGGGCTGGCCGGGCTGCCGAAGGACGACCGGCGGACCTTGCTCCTCGCCTATCTCGGCTACCCCTTCTACGACATCGCGACCTTGCCGCTGCTTCAGGGCGAGGGGTTCGACGAGTTCGATCCGATCAAGGTCGACCGCATCTCGCCCTCGGACGCGACCGCGATCCGTACCGGCGGCGCGGCGGCGATGCTGAAGGGGGTCGAGTTCAACAGCTTCGGCGCCTTCTTCAGCCGTGCGTACCGCGAGAACGACTATCTGTGGGGACGGCTGCATGGCGCCGACCGGCTCGTCGATATCGTCGCGAGCAGCGTTGCCGGGGCCTTGGCGGCCGACGAGCTGGCCGCGACCAAGCGGAGGGTGTTTCACGCAATATTGGACGAGGAAGAGGGACGGTTGCCGAAGGTGAAGGCGTTGATTGCGGAGTTGCGGGGAGAGATTGGCGATCTTTAGTTCCTTCTCCCATCGGGAGAAGGACAGAGAGCCTTATCGCGGAGCGATTAGGCGGGCTCGGATGAGGGCGTGGGGCGATAAGATTGCCAGCAGCGGTGATCCCCTACGCAGCTCCGGCCAGGCAGCAAGCTGCCAAGCCTGCGCAACCCTCTCCCAAAGGGAGAGGGAAGCTAATCCGTCAGATCGTCCCACATCTCCTTGATGCGGCCGAAGAAGCCCTGGGAAGCCGGACATTCGTCGCCGGTTTCGGTCTCGCGGAACGCCTGCAGCAATTCCTTCTGCTTGGCACTCAGTCTCGTCGGCGTTTCGACGTCGATCTGGACGACAAGGTCGCCGGCGCCGCGGGCGTTGAGCACCGGCATGCCGGCGCCGCGCTGGCGGAGCTGCTTGCCCGACTGGATGCCCGCCGGGATGGCGATCTCGTGCTTCTTGCCGTCGAGACCGGGGATGGTGATCGACCCGCCGAGCGCCGCGGTGGTAAAGCTGATCGGCGCGCGCGTGAACAGCGTCGTCCCTTCGCGCTCGAACACCTTGTGCCGCGCCATGTGGAGGAAAATGTAGAGGTCGCCCGGCGCCGCGCCGCGCGCTCCGCTTTCGCCCTCGCCCGACAGGCGGATGCGTGTGCCCTCGTCGACCCCCGCGGGGATGTTGACGGTCAGCGTCTTGCGCCGGTCGACGCGGCCTTCGCCGTGGCATGAATTGCAGGGATCGGCGATGACCTCGCCCGCCCCTTGGCAGGCCGGGCAGGTGCGCTCGACCATGAAGAAGCCCTGCTGCGCACGGACCTTGCCGTGACCGCCGCAGGTGCCGCAGCGGTTGGTCGCGGTGCCGGGCTTGGCGCCCGATCCGTCGCATGTCTCGCAGCGCGCCGCGACATCGACCTGGATCTCGCGCTCGCAGCCGGTGAAGGCGTCCTCGAGGCGGATTTCCATGTCGTAGCGAAGGTCGGCGCCGCGCGCGGGACCGCGCTGCTGCTGGCGTCCGCCGAACGCCGATCCGAAGATTGATTCGAAGATATCGCCGATGTCGCCGAAATCGCCATTGCCGCCGCCACCGAAGCCGCCCGCGCCATTGACGCCGGCCTTGCCGAACCGGTCATAGGCGGCGCGCTTCTGCGGATCCTTCAGGCAGTCATAGGCTTCGTTGATCGCCTTGAACCGCGCCTCGCTATCGCTGCATCCCGGATTCTTGTCGGGATGATATTGCATCGCGAGCTTGCGATACGCCGATTTCAGCGTCTTGTCGTCGGCGGTGCGTTCGACTTCCAGCAGTTCGTAATAATCGATGTCGAGCGACATAATCCCGAGGCCCCCTCAGCCCCGCCGCGCCAATGGCACGGCGGGGAGAGTTTCATTCTTACTTCTTGTCGTCTTCGACTTCCGAGAATTCGGCATCGACGACATCCTCGTCGGCCCTGCTCTCGCCAGCGTCGCCGGCGGGCGAAGCCGCGGCCTGCTGTTCCTTCTCGTAGATCGCCTGACCCAGCTTCATCGCAACCTGCGCGAGTGCCTGCGACTTTTCGGTCATCGCCGCGGGGTCGCCGCCTTCGACAGCCGTCTTGGCTTCGGCAACCGCCGCCTCGATCTCGGACTTCAGCGCCTCGTCGACCTTGTCGCCATGCTCCTCAAGCTGGCGCTCGGTCGTGTGAATCAGGCTTTCGGCGTTGTTCTTCGCCTCGGCCGCCTCGCGGCGCTTCTTGTCCTCTTCGGCGAACTGCTCGGCGTCCTTGACCATCTGGTCGATGTCCGCGTCGCTGAGCCCGCCCGACGCCTGGATCTTGATCTGCTGTTCCTTACCGGTGCCCTTGTCCTTGGCGTGGACCGACACGATGCCGTTGGCGTCGATGTCGAAGGTCACCTCGATCTGCGGCACGCCGCGCGGCGCCGGCGGAATGCCGACCAAATCGAACTGACCGAGCAGCTTGTTGTCGGCGGCCATTTCGCGCTCGCCCTGGAACACGCGGATCGTCACCGCCGACTGATTGTCGTCGGCGGTCGAATAGACCTGGCTCTTCTTCGTCGGGATCGTCGTGTTGCGATCGATCATGCGCGTGAACACACCGCCGAGCGTCTCGATGCCCAGCGCCAGCGGGGTCACATCGAGCAGCAGCACGTCCTTGACATCGCCCTGAAGCACGCCCGCCTGGATCGCCGCGCCGATCGCGACGACTTCGTCGGGATTCACGCCGGTGTGGGGTTCCTTGCCGAAGAAATCCTTCACGACGTCGCGGACGCGCGGCATGCGCGTCATGCCGCCGACGAGGACGACTTCGTCGATCTCGCTCGCCGAGATGCCGGCGTCCTTGATCGCCTTCTTGCAGGGCTCGAGCGTACGCTTGACGAGATCCTCGACCAGCTTTTCGAGGTCGGCGCGGGTGATCGTCTTGACGAGGTGCTTCGGCCCGTTGGCGTCGGCGGTGATGAAGGGCAGGTTGACCTCGGTCGTCGCGGCCGACGACAGTTCGATCTTCGCCTTTTCGGCGGCTTCCTTCAGGCGCTGCAGCGCGAGCTTGTCACCGCGCAGATCGATGCCTTCGTCCTTCTTGAAGCCGTCGGCGAGATATTCGACCAGCTTGGAGTCGAAATCCTCGCCGCCGAGGAAGGTGTCGCCGTTGGTCGACTTCACCTCGAACACGCCGTCGCCGACTTCGAGGATCGAAATGTCGAACGTACCGCCGCCAAGGTCATAGACGGCGATCGTCTTGTTCTCGGTCTTGTCGAGGCCATAAGCGAGCGCGGCCGCGGTGGGCTCGTTGATGATGCGCAGCACTTCGAGGCCCGCGATCTTGCCGGCGTCCTTGGTCGCCTGACGCTGCGCGTCGTTGAAATAGGCGGGAACGGTAATCACCGCCTGCTCGACCTTCTCGCCGAGATAGGCTTCGGCGGTTTCCTTCATCTTCTGAAGGATATAGGCCGAGATCTGCGACGGCGAATAATCCTCGCCGCCCGCCTTGACCCATGCGTCGCCGCTCGGCCCCTTGACGATCGAATAGGGAACGAGCTCCATGTCCTTCTTGGTCATCGGATCGTCGAAGCGGCGACCGATCAGGCGCTTCACCGCGAAGATGGTGTTCTCGGGGTTGGTGACGGCCTGGCGCTTCGCTGGCTGGCCGATCAGGCGCTCGCCATCCTTCGCGAAGGCGACGATCGAGGGCGTGGTGCGCGTGCCTTCGACATTTTCGATAACCTTGGGCTTGCCGCCTTCCATCACCGCGACGCAGCTGTTCGTGGTGCCGAGGTCGATCCCGATCACTTTGGCCATGGGTCTTTCAGTCCTTGTTGCTTCTTCGGCGCCCTGAAAAGGCACGCCTGACGTTGATTTGATGGGGGCGATATAGGTGCGCTTTGGCTTGGCACAAGGGCTTTGACCGCTTATCTGAAGTGCGAAAATTGACGCATTTCGGGAGTCCCAAACCTATGAAGCCTTTCGCACGCCGCACCCTCGTCGGCGCCGCTCTCGCTGCCGCCGCGCTGACGCTGTCGTCGTGCGGCGAGAATCTGGGCGCCGGACCCCAGCTCAACGTCGTCAGCGGCTATGTCCAGATGGGTGCCACGCCCGACGCTCCCGCCGCCGGCTATTTCACCGTCACGGGAGGACCGCGCGAGGTGCAGCTCATGGCCGTGACCGCCGACCTCGCGCAGCGCGTCGAGATGCACGAGAGCGTCAGGGAAAATGGCGTCGTGACGATGAAGCCGCTGGCGTCCGCCGTCGTGCCCGCGAAGGGCAAGCTCGAATTCAAGCCCGGCGGCAAGCATCTGATGATCTGGGGCATCAACGGCGCCGCGGTGCGTGCGGGCAAGCTGCCGATGGCCTTTGTCTTCACCAACAACAATAACGAGCGCATCCTGTTCGATCTGGTAATCAAGCCGGCAGCCGGTGCGGGCGCCGATGGCGGCATGGCCGGCATGGATCATGGTTCGATGGACCATGGCGCCGACAAGGCGGGGTCGGACGCGGCAAAGAAGTAAGCGCGGGTGCCTGCCTCTATCGTCATTACGAGTGAAGCGAAGCGATCTCGAACTATCGGGCATAATCGACGGCATCGCGCTGGAGATTGCTTCGTCCCCCGGATCAAGTCCGGGGTCCTCGCAATGACGGAATTCTGATGCCGCGTCCGTCGCGCCCCCTGACGAGCGGCGAGATCGCGCTCGCACGCAGCGTCTTCGGCGATGCGATCGATTATGCGCGCGTGCGCGTTCGGCATTATAGATGGATATTCTTCCAGCCGCGCCGGATTGTCATGGCGCCGATGGGCGACCTGCATTTCCATCCGAGGGGCGGCGTCTATTGCGACGATTTCTCATGCCCGGCGGGCGGGCGCGACGAGGAGTTGAGAGCGAAAGGCCTGTTCCTGCACGAAATGACGCATGTCTGGCAGGCGCAGCAGCGCGGGCGCTGGTATCTCGTGCTGATGCGCCATCCGTTCGCGACCTATGATTACAGCCTCAAACCCGGCTGGCCGCTGCACCGTTACGGGCTCGAACAACAGGCCGAGATCGTGCGCCATTACTGGCTGCTGACGCAGGGCGCGACGATCGGCGGCGCACCCGGCGTCGAGGCGTATCGGGCGATCTTGCCACTTGAATGGAAAGCCGCGGCGTGAACGATTTCGACTTCGTCTTCGCGCTCTACAGCCTGCTTCTCGGCCTCTCGATGGTCGAGCTCTTGAGCGGGCTCGGGCGAGCGCTCGAAACGCGCTTCGCGGCCGACGACGGCCGGACGCCCTTCACGATCGGCTGGCTGACGCCGCTGCTCGCGGTGTTCGTAATGCTCGACCTTCTGTCCTTCTGGTCGGCGGCGTGGACGGTGCGCGCGGATATTGCGGTGTCGGGCACGACCTTGATGGCGGTCGCGGCGTTCGCCAGCCTCTATTTCCTCGCGGCGCGGCTGGTCTTTCCTTCGCATCCCGAGGGGTTTGCCGATCTCGACGTCCATTATTTCCGCGTCCGCCGTGTCGTGCTCGGACTGCTGCTCGTGCTGCTCGCGGCGCAGCTTGGTTATTATCTGTCGCAGCCCGACATTGCGCCGAACCTCACGCGTCCGCTCAGCCTGATCCTGACGCTCGTCCTCGTCGCCTTGATGGGCGCGGCGATGGGCGTGACGGACCGCCGCTGGAGCATCGCGATCCTTGCCGCGCTCGTCGCGCGCTACATCATTGTCTATCTGCTCTGACGTGGGAATTAGCGGCTAGCCAAAGCGGCCATGTTCGATCTATGTTCCGGTGATGGATAGTCTCGCGCTGCTCGTCGCCTTCGTTGCCCTTCTGCTCGGCGCCCTTATCGGCTGGCTGCTCGCCGGAAAGCAGGCGGGGGCGCTGAAGGCCGAACGCGACGGATTGTCGGAGCGGTTCAGGGCCGCGGTCACCGACCTCGCTGCCGAGGCCGAGGCGCGCAAGGCCGCCGACCTCAAACTGGCTGCACTGCTCGCCGAGCAGACCGCGCGCGACGAGGCGCAGGAGGCGCGCATCGCCGAATTGAAGGACGCGCAGGCAGCGCTCACCGCGCAGTTCCGCGAGGTCGGGCAGGCGATGCTCGGCGAGGCGCAGAAGGCCTTCCTCGAACGCGCGGAGGCGCGTTTCCGGCAGAGCGAGGAAAGTGCGGGACAGAATCTGAAGGCGCTGCTCAATCCGGTTCACGAGCGATTGCAGAAATATGAGGAAGCGGTCGGCAAGGTCGAGGCCGAGCGCCAGAGTGCTTTCGGCCTGCTCCACGGCCAGATCGCGGCGATGCGCGAGGGGACCGAGCGCGTGTCGAGCGAGGCGGCGAAGCTGGTCAACGCGCTCCGCAACGCACCGAAGGCACGCGGCCGCTGGGGTGAACAGCAGCTGCGCAATGTCCTCGAAAGCTGCGGCCTTTCCGAACATGCCGATTTCCAGACCGAGGTCAGCGTCGCTGACGGCGAGGGCGGACGGCTGCGTCCCGATGTCGTCGTCAAAGTGCCCGGCGGGCAGAGCCTTATCATCGATGCCAAGGTGTCGCTCAACGCCTATCAGGACGCCTTCGGCGCGGTCGACGAGGGCGAGAAGACGATGCATCTGGCAGCGCATGCCGCGGCGATGAAGGCGCACGTCAATCTGCTCGGCGCCAAATCCTATTGGAACCAGTTCGACAACACGCCCGACTTCGTCGTGATGTTCGTCCCGGGCGAACATTTCCTCGCCGCCGCGCTCGACCAGGATCACGAGCTTTGGGATTATGCATTCGAGCGCAAGGTGCTGCTCGCGACCCCGACCAACCTGATCGCGATCGCACGTACCGTCGCGGCGGTGTGGCGGCAGGAAAAGCTGGCGGGGCAGGCGCGCGAGATCGCGGCGCTCGGCAAGGAACTATACGCGCGCATGTCGGTGATGGGATCGCATATTGCGCGCGTCGGCAAGAATCTCGATCAGGCGACGGGGGCGTATAACGCCTTCGTTGGCAGCTTCGAATCGCAGGTGCTGACGCAGGCGAAGCGCTTCGAGGCGCTCGATGTCGAAACGGGCGGCAAGGAGATATCTGTGCTGCCGGTCGCGGAACAGACGGCGCGGCCGCTGGCGAAGCTGGCCGCGGCGCCGGCGGCGGTAAACGACGGGGAATAGCTGACGGATAACTGTGGGCGATCCCTGCCTCAGATCGCCCGTTTCAGCACCGCCGTCCGTCCGTCGGCACCGGTGATCTCCATCGTGCCGTCGGTCGGAAATCCGATGCTAACCGGACCCGCCATCAGTTTGAAGAAGGCCTGTTCCTGCGTCATGCCCGCGCCGGCGCACGCCATTTCGGTCGCCACCAGCGGGCCGGCGGTCAGCGTCCGTCCGGCGGCGGTATAGCGGCCCGAAAAACGATTGCACCCCGCGCTGCCGCTGAGCCTTGTGCCGTCGAACGCCAGCGAGGTGGGGCGGTCGCTCGCGACGGGGACGCCGCCGATCGATACGAAGGTCCAGTTCGACCCGGCGAGCGTGTCGGGCGGCAATATGGCGCCCCCGCACCCCTGCACGGGCTTGCCGTCGGCGATGACGCGAACCGTGTCCGCGTAGCGCCGGTCGCTCATCCCGTCGCTGCACGGCGCATGTTTGATCACGACCGCGAGGCGTCCGCCGGCATAGGTCTCGCCGTTCAGCGACGGCGTCGCGCCGGGATTGGGCACGGCGATCTTCGTTTCGCCATAGTTGCCGGCATAATTGAGTCGTTCCGGAGTGATTTCGAGCGTCCACCCGGGCTCGGTCCCGATCGCCATATAGGCGGCAGCAGGCGGCGCCGGCGGCTGTGGTGTTTCCATGGCCGGCGCGCAGCCGGCCAGCGAGAGGGCGAAAAGGGAAACCGATTTATGCATCTGCCATTTCTCCATACCCGTTCGTGTCGAGCGAAGTCGAAACACCCATCGCCCTGACGCTTGATTGAAGGGCATCTCGACCTCGCTCGATGCGAACGGAAGGGAGGACATCTATAGCATGGCGCTAGCTGACGGCTGAATGGAAACGCCGGGAAGCGTTCAGCTTCGCTGCTGATTGAGCACCTCATAGGCCATCACCGCGGCTGCGACCGCGGCGTTCAGGCTGTCGGCCTTGCCCATCATCGGCATCTTGACCCGCACGTCGGCCGCCGCGGCATAGCTTTCTGGCATCCCCTGCGATTCATTGCCGATCAGCAGGAAGGTCGGCGCCGCGTAGCGGACCGCCTGATAATCCTTGCTGTCGTCGCCGAGCCAGGTCGCGACGAGTTCGCCGCGTCCGCTTCGCAGCCAGGGCAGGAACTCGTCCCACCGCGCCTGCACCAGCTTTTGCGTAAAGATCGCGCCCATGCTCGCGCGTACCGCTTCGACGGCATAGGGGTCCGTGCTTTCGTCGAGCAGGATCAGCCCGCCTGCGCCGACCGCGTCGCCGGTGCGCAGCATCGTGCCGAGATTGCCCGGATCGCGCAGCCGCTCGGCGACGAGCCAGATCGGCGCGGCGTCGCGGTCGAGATCGGCGAGCGCCGTCTTCGGTTCTGCGTAAATGGCGACGATCGCCTGCGGATTATCCTTGCCCGAGAGTTTCGACAGGATCGCCGGGGTCGTGTCGATCACCTCGCCGCCGCCCGCCAGCGTGGCTTCGACCAGCGCCTGCGCCAGCGGATGCGCGGCGCCTTCGTCGGCGAGGAACAGCCATTGCGGAAGGATGCCGGCCTCGCGCGCCTCGGTCGCGATGCGGAGTCCCTCGGCCAGAAACAGCCCCTCGGCGCGCCGGTGGCGCTTCTCGCGCAGCAGGCGCATTCGCTTCACAAGCGGGTTTGAAAAGCTTTCGATGCGGCTGCGACGAGCCATGGCGTCAATCCTCGCCGAAGCTGTCCTTGACCAACCCGACCAGCTTGAGCAGCGCTGCGTCGGCGCCTTCGCCCCTGGTGTGGATCGTGATGCTGTCACCCTTGGCGGCGCCCAGCATCATCAGCCCCATGATCGAGGTGCCGTTGACGCGCGATCCGCCCTTTTCGACCTCGACGCTGACCGTTTCGGGCAGGCGGCTGACGAAGGTCACGAATTTGGCGCTGGCACGGGCATGCAGCCCGCGCTGGTTGGTGATCTCGACCGTCTCGCTGTTTTCGCTCATGGCCCCACTCCCAGCATCTCCGACGCGACGGAGATATATTTCTGGCCCGCTTCCTTGGCCGCGATCACCGCGGCGCGCAGGTCCATTGCTTTCCGGGCGCTTTCCAGCCGGATCAGCATCGGCAGGTTGACGCCCGCGATCACCTCGGTCCGCCCGCTTTCGAGCAGGCTGATCGCGAGGTTCGACGGTGTGCCGCCGAACAGGTCGGTCAGCATGATTACGCCGCGCCCCTCGTCGACCTTGCGGATCGCGTCGGCGATTTCCTTGCGGCGCATCTCCATATTGTCGTTGGGGCCGATGCACACCGTTGCGATCGCGCGCTGCGGACCGACGACATGCTCCATCGCGCGCACCATTTCCTCGGCAAGGCGGCCGTGGGTTACGAGGACCATTCCCAGCAGCGGCAGAGCTTTATCGACGGCCATGAAATCGCAGACCCTTATGTGTTGCCGCCGGATGCGGGAGACGTGGGCGGGGGCTTGCCCTCAAGCCCATCTTGCGGGGCGGAGTCAAGGTTGCGGTGCGTCACGGTCGGCTCATGACCCGCGGCGCGTAGCGTTCGGGCAACACGATCGGCGACATGGACCGAGCGGTGGCGGCCACCGGTGCAGCCGAAGGCGATGGTGACATAGCTTTTGCCCTCGGCGCGATAGCGCGGGAGCAAGGTCAGGATCAGCCGCTCGATCTGCGACACGCTGTCCTCGTAAGCAGGGTCGGCGATCACATAGGCGGCGACCGCGGGGTCGAGTCCGGTGCCGGGCTTGAGCTTGGGGTCCCAGTGCGGATTGCGCAGATAGCGCATGTCGAACACCAGATCGGCGTTGCGCGGCAATCCGCGCGCGAAGCCGAAGCTCAGGATGTTGAGCACCGGCTCGCCTTCACCCGCATCGCCGAAGCGTTGGCGGACTTCCTGCTGCAGGTCGTTGCTCGAATAATTGGTGGTGTCGATGACATGCTCGGCCCAGCGGCGGAGCGGCTCCATCAACTCGCGCTCGCGGGCGATGCCATCGGCCGCGGGGCGATCCTCGGCCAGCGGGTGGCGGCGGCGGGTTTCGGAAAAGCGGCGCTCGAGTTCGGCGCCCGCGCAATCGAGAAACAACGTCTGGATGTCGCGCCCGCCATCGTCGCGCAGGGTCTTGATCCGCTTGACCAACTCGGCAGGCTTGAAGCCACGGCTGCGGCTGTCGATCCCGACCGCGATCGGGCGGTTCGCCCCGCTATGCTTCGCGGGCGCGTCGATCAGCGCCTGAAGCAGCGCGAGCGGCAGATTGTCGACGACCTCCCAGCCGAGGTCTTCGAGGACCTTGAGCACGGTCGACTTGCCCGCGCCCGACAGGCCGGTGACGAGAAGAAGGCGGGGATCGGGGCTGCTCATCGGTCGGGCGCCAGCCGTTCGAGCGCGAGCAATATCTTGATCGGTGCCGACGCCTCGAAAGCGGAAAGCAGCAGCGCCGGCAACGGGTGCCCTGCCACCGTCTCGATCTGATTGACCGACGGCATACGGTCGTAGCGGTCGGTCAGGCGCACCGCGAGCGCGAGTGGCACCGGTGCCGTCCACGGCTTTTCGACGATGCCGATTCCGCGCACCTCGAGCTTGCCGGCAAGAATCTCGGGCGGGCGGCACCACAGACGTTCACGGTCGTACCAGATGTCGCAGCGGTCGTCGGCCACCAGCCGCGCGCCGCGGTCGATCAGGCGGAGCGCGAGGTCGGACTTGCCCTGTCCCGGATTGCCGAGGATCAGCACGCCGCCATTGCCCGCCGCGATGCAGCTCGCATGGATATTCTGGATTTCGGGCTTGGTCCGGCTCGGAAACATCGCGCAGGCTTACCGGCGACGAAGCGGGGCTGCAAGGCGACAAACAGCATCGCGGGCGGCGCCCCTGTCCCGCGATGGGTGGGCTCAGCTGGCCGCTTCGGAACGCTCGCGCGCGGGCAGGGTGATCAGCAGGCTGGCGCCTCGGCGGCCGTCGTCGCGGTCGCGCGCCGAAATCGTCCCGCCATGGCCCTCGATGATCGTGCGCGCGATCGCCAGCCCCAGCCCGCTGTGCCGTCCGAAGGCTTCGCCGTTCGGCCGTTCGCTGTGGAAGCGGCGGAAGATCGCCTCGCGCTGCGTCGGGTCGATGCCGGGGCCGTCGTCATCGACCTTCACATGCACCTCGTCGCCGAGCAGCGTTGCGGCGATGCACACCAGCCCGTCGGGAGGGGAGAAGCTGATCGCATTGTCGATGACGTTGTCGATCGCGCGCTCGAGCCGGTGGCCGTCGCCCATCACGGTCGTTGTGCCCTTGCGTGGACGCGCAAAGGCGATGCGCGGGATCGGCTTGCCCTGCTCGGCCCGCGCCGAGCGGCCCGCAAGCATCGATTCGATCATCAGCCCGATATCGATCGGTTCGAACAAGGTGCGCGACAATTGCGCGTCGATGCGGCTCGCGTCGCTGATGTCGGTGACCAGCCGGTCGAGCCGGCGGACATCCTCGTCGGCGATTGCGAGTAGTTGCGCTCGCTGTTCGTCGGTTTTGACCCGCCCGAGTCCCTCGATCGCCGACCGGACCGACGCGATCGGGTTTTTGAGCTCGTGCGTGACGTCGGCGGCGAAGTGCTCGCCTGCGTCGATGCGTTCGCGCAGCGCCTGCGTCATGTCGCTGAGGGCGCGGGCGAGCGTGCCGATTTCGTCTCGGCGGCTCGGGAGGCGCGGCACGACAACCTCGCGCGCTCGGCCGAGCCGGACGCGCACCGCGGCGCGCGCCAGCCGGCGCAGCGGTCGAACGATCGTGCGCGCGAGGAAGAGCGAGAGCAGCACCGACGCCATGACCACCATCGCGACGACGACCGCGAGGCGGAACCGCTCGGCGCGCACCGTCTTGGTGATATCGCGCGCGTTCAGCGTCATCAGCATCGCCTCGGGCGTGTCGAGATCGACGATCCGCGTCGCGCTGAGCAATGGCGTGCGTTCCGGAACATAGCGGAATCGGCTTGCGGCTTCGCCGGTCTTGAGAGTCTCGACGACTTCGGGCCAGGCGTCGCCGCGATCGACCTTCGGTTCCTCGAATTCGGGATAGCTCGGCGCGCCGACGATCCAGTCGATCCCGCGGTCCATCGCGCGCGCGACGTCGCGCTGCCACGCCTGCAGGTCGGGGTCGCGCAGCGTATAGGTC
>JAEWIL010000002.1 GCA_023387085.1 Pseudomonadota bacterium
TCCCGTCGCCGCTGGTGCGCCATTGCCAGAGCTTGAGGATCGTGCGGCTGTGATGTTCGGGGCCGAGCTGTTCGAAGTCGGGAAGCCCGCAGACGTCCCAAAGGCGCTGGACCGCCTCGGCCTCGCCCGCGCGCATCCGCACCTCCAGATCGCCCCCCAGATGCTTGAGCACCGCAATATCGACCGCCTCGGGCGCGGCGCGCAGGCCCGGCTGCGTCGGTGGCAACGCGAGGTCGGCGATCAGCGTATCGAGCGAATCGAAGCGCGGGGTCGGGTTGCGCCAGAACAGGCTGGAGAGCGGCGGAAAATGATGCCCCTCGATCGCGGCGATTTCCTCGGGCGTGAATCCGCCCTGCGGCAGGCCGACGGTGCCGAAGCTGCCGTCCTGCTGATGCCGCCCCGCGCGCCCCGCGATCTGCGCCATTTCCGATATCGTCAGGCGGCGCAGCCGGCGACCGTCGAATTTCTGCAGGCTCGCGAATGCAACGTGCTGGACGTCGAGGTTGAGCCCCATGCCGATCGCATCGGTGGCGACGAGATAGTCGACCTCTCCCGCCTCGAACATCGCGACCTGCGCGTTGCGCGTCTTGGGGCTGAGCGCCCCCATCACGACCGCAGCGCCGCCCGAGAAACGGCGGAGCATTTCGGCGATCGCATAGACCTCCTCCGCGGAGAAGGCGACGATGGCGGAGCGTTTGGGCAACCGCGACAGCTTCGACGTGCCGGCATAGCTGAGCGTCGAGAAACGCGGGCGGGTGACGATCTCCGCCTCGGGCACCAGATCCTTGACGAGACCGCGGATCGTCGCCGAACCGAGGATCATCGTTTCTTCGCGGCCCCGCGCGCGCAGCAGCCGGTCGGTAAAGACGTGGCCGCGCTCGGGATCGGCGCCGAGCTGTGCCTCGTCGATCCCGACGAAGGCGACGTCGCGCGTTAACGGCAGCGCTTCCATCGTACCGAGCAGGTAGCGCGCATTTGCAGGTAGGATGCGTTCCTCGCCGGTCACCAGCGCGACCTCCGTCGGCCCCTTGATCGCGACGACGCGATCGTAGACTTCGCGCGCGAGCAGACGCAGCGGAAAGCCGATCATCCCGCTCGAATGCGCGGTCAGACGCTCGACCGCCAAATGGGTTTTGCCGGTGTTGGTGGGGCCAAGGACTGCCTTGACCGGGGTGGAAGAGGATGACGTCATTGTCTTTGTCTCCACGCTGGCATGCCCGGCGCCCGCGCGCAACAGCCGATCGCCGAACCGCGGCGGCGAAGCGCATTTTTCGGCGCGGCTTGCATAATATCCCGCGCTCCGCACGGCCCGCCGCAAGCTATGCGGGGCGGACGGCCGTTAAATTGACTTTAACGGCCTTTGTTTACAGACCGACGGTCGAAAATATCGACGGCAGGGCCGCGGGAGCCCGTCGAGCGGGGGTTGCATCTTGTTCCAGCGTCACGAACCCATCGCGGGGATGTCCGGCAATGCCGCGGCCCTCACGATGTCGCAGGCGATAGGCCTGCGGCGGGCCGACGCTCTGCCCGAACCGAAACTCTCGTGGCGCGACCGGCTTGCGGCGCTCGATCTCGTTCCCGATCTCGGCGACAATATCGGCTCGGCCGAATGGTGGCGCGGGCTGGCGACGCTGCTCCTGTTGTGCGGCGCCGCGATCGCGACCTTCCCCGGTATGCAGCCGCTGCGCGTCGCGGGAGCGCCCGCACTCGACGCTGCCGATTTCAACGAAGCGCGCGCCCAGATGATCGTGCCGCTGGCGTTCGGCGGCGATACGGGGCGCCACATGGCCGCGACCGATGCGGTCCGCCCGCTCGCTCAAACTCCCGAACGCCCGCAGATCGAGCTGACTGCAACGCTGGGGCAAGGCGACAGCTTCGCGCGCGTCCTCGAACGCTCGGGTGTCGGCAGCGCCGATGCGGCGGCTTTGGCGAGCCAGATTTCTTCGGCGGTGCCGCTCGCCGACATCGCGCCGGGCACGCGCATCGACCTGATCCTCGGCCGCCGCGCGGCGCGGACGATGCCGCGTCCTGTCGACGCGCTCGCGATGCGCGCGCGCTTCGACCTTCGGATCGAGATGGAGCGGATCGACGGGCGGCTGGTGATGCGGCGCATTCCGATCTCCGTCGATTCGACGCCTCTCAGGATTCGCGGCCGCGTCGGCGACAGCCTCTACCGCTCGGCGCGCGCAGCCGGCGCTTCGCCCGAATCGATCCAGGCCTATCTTCGCGTGATCGGCCGCCAGATCTCCGTCGGCGGCGATATGCGCGCCAGCGACGAGTTCGACATCATCGTCGAGCATCGTCGCGCCGAAACCGGCGAGAGCGAGACCGGCAAGCTGCTCTACGCGGGCCTCGTGCGCGGCGGCAAGCAGCGGCTGTCGATGATCGAATGGACGATCGACGGGCAGACCCAATGGTATGAGGCGTCGGGTATCGGCGAACAGCGCGGCGGCATGGTGCGTCCGACGAATGGCCGCGTCACCTCTAATTTCGGAATGCGCCGCCACCCGATCCTCGGTTACACGCGGATGCACAGCGGCGTCGATTTTGGCGGCGGCTATGGCGGACCGATCTTCGCGGTCAGCGACGGCACCGTCGTCATCGCCGGCCGGACCGGCGGCTACGGCAATTATGTGAAGCTTAGCCATGGCGGCGGACTGGGCACCGGCTATGGGCATATGAGCCGCATCGCGGTGCGCCCCGGCCAGCGTGTCGCGCGCGGGCAGGTGATCGGTTACATAGGCTCGAGCGGCCTGTCGACGGGCCCGCACCTCCATTACGAGGTCTATCGCAACGGAGTGCCGGTCAATCCGCTGTCGGTCGCGTTCGTGACCCGCGCGCAATTGGAAGGCAAGGCGCTCGCCGATTTCCGCGCACGGATTCGGCAGCTCACGGCGATTTCGCCCGGCGCTGCGCTCGCGCCCGTCACGACAAAATCGATCGAAGGCCCCAAGCTCGGGTCGCTCGCCGATGTCGCGGCGAAGCGCGAGGGTGGTGGGATTTAGATTTTTCCCGCGCGCGCGGGAGAGGATGCCAACCGCCAATATCCATTTGCCCTTGGCCCCCGCGCCGCTATGCACGCGGCATGAGTCACGCTCCCTTTCCCGATCTTCGCCTGCGCCGGACCCGCCGCACCGGCTGGAGCCGCGCGATGGTGCGCGAGCATCACCTGACCCCTTCCAATCTGATCTGGCCGCTTTTCGTCTGCGCCGGATCGGGGATCGAGGAACCGGTCGCGAGCCTGCCCGGCGTGTCGCGCTGGTCGGTCGACCTGCTCGTCGAACGCGCGAAGGAAGCGGCCGCGGCGGGCATTCCCTGCCTCGCGCTCTTTCCGTACACCGAGGCCGAGCGGCGTAGCGAGAATGGCGCCGAGGCGCTCAATCCTGACAATCTGATGTGCCGCGCCACCGCCGCGATCAAGCAAGCGCTCGGCGACGACATCGGCGTCCTCACCGACGTCGCGCTCGACCCCTATACCAGCCACGGACAGGACGGGCTGATCGACGATCACGGCTATGTCCTCAATGACGAGACCGTCGAGGTGCTCGTTGGACAGGCGCTGAACCAAGCGCGCGCTGGCGCCGACATCATTGCCCCCAGCGACATGATGGACGGCCGCATCGGCGCGATCCGCGAGGCGTTGGAGGTCGAGGGCTTCGGCCATGTCCAGATCATGAGCTATGCCGCCAAATATGCCTCGGCCTTCTATGGTCCGTTCCGCGACGCGGTCGGTTCGCGCGGGCTGCTCAAGGGCGACAAGAAGACCTATCAGATGGACCCCGCCAATGTCGAAGAGGCGCTGCGCGAGGTCGAGCAGGATCTGGCCGAGGGCGCCGACAGCGTGATGGTCAAGCCCGGCCTGCCGTATCTCGACGTCGTGCGCGCGGTGAAGGATCATTTCGCGGTACCGGTCTATGCCTATCAGGTGTCGGGCGAATATGCGATGATCGAGGCCGCAGCCGCTGTCGGCGCCGGCGACCGCGATGCGCTGGTGCTCGAAACCTTGCTCGCTTTCCGCCGCGCCGGCGCATCGGGGGTGCTGACCTACCACGCGCTGCACGCGGCGCGGCTCCTGAACGGATGATCGCGACCGCGCGACTTCGCATGCGGTCGTGGCGCGACGAGGATGTCGCGTCGTTTCAGGCGATCTGCGCCGATCCCGAAGTCATGGCGACGCTCGGGCCTGTTCTCGATATCCCGGGAACCCGCGCCTTGATCGACCGCGTCCGGCTGCAGGAGGCCGAGAACGGGCACACCTTCTGGGCGCTCGAACGGCAGGGCGATGCGCGGCTGGTCGGCTGGTGCGGGATCATACGCGGTAATGCGGGGCCGGTCGACGGCAAGGCGGAGATCGGCTGGCGGCTCGCGCGCGATTGCTGGGGCGCGGGTTACGCGACCGAGGCAGCGCGCGGCGCGCTTGACTGGGCCTTCGGTCATCTGGCCGACGAGCGTGTCTGGGCGATCACCTGGCGCGGAAATGTCCGCAGCCAGGCGGTGATGGAACGGCTCGGCATGCGCCGCCACGCCGATCTCGATTTCGACCATCCGAAGCTGGCGGAGGGCGACCCGCTCCGCCCGCATGTTACCTACTCGATCGCGCGCGACGCATGGGTCGCGGCATGACCGGCTCCGCGAACCCGCGCCGCTGGCTGTTCGTACTGACGATCCTTGTCGGCAGTTTTCTGCTGTTTCAGGTCCAGCCGATGGTCGCACGCATGGTGCTCCCGCGCCTCGGCGGCGCGCCGGCGGTGTGGAACAGCGCGATGCTGGTCTACCAGTTCCTGCTGCTCGCCGGTTACGCCTACGCCCATTATCTGGCCCGCCTGAGGCCGCGGCATCAGGTCGGTGTGCACGTGGTGCTGTTCGGTCTTGCGGCTTTGATGCTCCCGATCGGCCTGCAGCAATGGGTGCCGCCGGTCGATTCGAGCCCGGCCATCTGGGTGCCCTGGTTCCTGA
>JAEWIL010000025.1 GCA_023387085.1 Pseudomonadota bacterium
TGCCGCGGCCGCGGGCACGATGATCGTCGCCGGGGGCGCCGGCATGGCCGCCGCACGCGCAGGGGGCGGCGCCGCGCTTGGTGCCGTCCGCGCCGGGACGTCGATGGGCGCGGCGGCTTCCACGGCATCCAGCTGCTACCGGACCTCGCCGAAGCGCTGCACGATTATGCGGCGGCCTATGAGGCCAGCTACGGAAGCGCCGAGCCGGTGGCCGACTTGATCCCGGCGATGCTTGCGTCGTTCCTCGAAGGCGACCGCGAGTTCCAGAAGTTGCGTCGACCGAAATGACCGGCGCGGTCGAGGAGGCGAGCGCAGCGCACCAGGCGGAGGATGGCGGCAAACCACCGGTCGTTCTCGATCTTCAGGCCGCGGCTGACCTCCTCCACGTCCATCCCAATACGCTTCGGTCCTACGCACAGTCCGGGCTCATCCCGGGCGCGAAGATTGGTCGGTTTTGGCGCTTTCTCGCTTGCGATCTTGTCGCTGCGGTCCGCGGGCGATATCCTGCGCCCGCACGAATGCAGCCAGATGCCTCAACCAAGGAGGCTAGCTTATGGCACTCTGGAAACGTGCAGCGACATATCACGTCGACATCACAGGCCCGGACGGAAGCCGAATTAGACACACTACTGGCACCACTGACCGGACGAAAGCGAAGGAATATCACGACAAGCTGAAGGCGCAGCTCTGGGACCTCAGCCGACTGAAGCAAAAACCGAAGCGTTCATGGGACGAGGCGGCGCTGCGATGGCTGAAGGAGAAGGCGCACAAGAAGTCCCTTCGGGACGATGTGCAACGGATCCGCTGGTTCACCGGTCACTTGCGGGGGAAGACCCTCGATCAGATCGACCGGGGTCTCGTCGACGGACTGATCACGAAACATGTCCAGGCAACGGACCGCACCAAGGACCTCTATGTCGCACTCATTCGCGGCATTTTCCGGATGGCGATGCGCGAGTGGGAATGGATCGATCATGCGCCGGCGTTCAAGACCTACGAGAAGGGCAAAAAGGTCAGAGTTCGATGGATAACCCACGAACAAGCGAGGACGCTTCTTCTCGAACTGCCTGAGCATCAGCGCGACGTGGTCGTGTTTGCCCTTGCCACTGGCCTGCGCCAGGGAAATGTTCTCGGCCTGACCTGGGACCGCGTCTTTCTGGAGCGGCGCCTCGCGACGATCGAGCATGGCGATACCAAGAATGAGGACGCCCTCGGCGTCGCGCTCAACGATATCGCGATGGCCGTGCTTATACGGCGGCAGGGCAAGCACAAGACAGCAGTGTTCACCTATCGGGGCGAGCGGCTCCGGTCTGCGAACACAAAGGCATGGCGCAAAGCGCTCGTGCGTGCGGGGATCAGAGATTTCCGCTGGCACGATCTTCGCCATACCTGGGCGAGCTGGCTGCGGCAGGCAGGTGTTCCCACCTGGGTGCTTCAGGAACTCGGCGGCTGGAAATCGGAGTCGATGGTGCGGCGTTATGCCCATATGTCGACCGAGCATTTGCAGCCCTATGCCGACCAGCTGGGATTCGAGCCTGACATCGAGCAGGAGCGCGTCCGAAAGCCCGAGGGAGCCTACGTCACAAATTCACCTACAAAGCCTGCCGCAAACAGGCTGCGACTGGTGGCTTTTGATGGCGTAACTGTCTGAATACAAAGGCGAAGGGATGGTGAGCCCTGCTGGGTTCGAACCAGCGACCTACTGATTAAAAGTCAGTTGCTCTACCGACTGAGCTAAGGGCCCATCGTGGCGCCAGGATTTTTTGACGCCCGAAGTGAGCCGCCGCCCTAGTGCGCCTTGACGTTCCGGTCAACCGGCTTGGGGCGCATAAGGCGCGCCGCGAGTTGACGGACGGTTTTCGCGGCAAGCGGGTGGCGCCAATCGGGTGAGATCGCGCGAAGCGGGCCGAGAACGAAAGCGCGGCTTGTCATCGCGGGATGCGGAATCACTAGGTCGGCTTCGCTCCAGGCGCCTTCGGACCATAGCAATATGTCGAGATCGAGGGTCCGCGCGCTCCAGCGTTGGCCGGTACGGCGTCCGAAATCCGCTTCGATCTGCTGGAGCCGCTCCAGCATTTCGGGCGGGCTCAGCCAAGACGCAACGAGGACGACGGCATTGGCGTAACGCCGCCGCGACGGCCCGAGCGGTTCGCTGGTGATGATCGGGCTGGCGTCGACCGGTTCGATGTCTTCGCTTTCGAGGGCATCGAGCGCCGCGAGCAATATTCGTCGCGGGTCGCCATGGCGGGCATGGCGGCGGTTCGAGCCAAGGCCGATCGCATAAAGCGGCAGGGGCGTTGCGCTGGTCATCGCCGAGCGCCTATCGCAGCACGATGGACATTGTAAGCCCCTTGCCCGGAACCGAACCGCCGCGCGATTGCCAGCGTTGCCCACGGCTCGTCGCGTTCCGGGGCGAATGTCGGGCAGAATATCCCGACTGGTGGAATGCGCCGGTCTACGCCTTTGGCGACTCCAGGGCCTGGCTCGCCTTCGCGGGATTGGCGCCTGGAAAACATGGGGCAAACCGGACCGGACGGCCGTTTACGGGCGATTATGCCGGCGATCTGCTGTTCGCGACGCTCGCCGCATTCGGTCTTAGCAAGGGGCGATATGCGGCGCGGGTCGATGACGGGCTGACGCTCGACGGGGCGATCATCGTCAACAGCGTCAAATGCCTGCCGCCGCAGAACAAGCCGACGCCCGAAGAAATCGCGGCCTGCCGTCCGTTCTTCGAAACCCAGCTTGCGGCACTGCCGACGGTCCGGGTGATTATCGCGCTCGGCCGCATCGCTCATGATGCGGTCTTACGCGCGGCGAGGCTTCGCCTTGCGGCTTATCCGTTCGCCCATGGCGCGGTTCATGCGCTTCCCGATGGCCGCCATCTCGTCGATAGTTATCATTGCTCGCGCTACAACACGAACACTGGGCGGCTGACGGCGGAGATGTTCGCGGACGTCTTTCGGTCCGCGCTGACGCTCCGCGATCAGACCAGCGGGCGGAATTCCTCGACGATGGCGCGGTAAAGCTGGCGTTTGAACGGGACGATGAGCTTTTCGAGCTCGTCGAGCTCGGCCCAGCGCCACGCGCGGAATTCCTGGTGCTTGGTCGCGATATCGACGTCGCTATCCTCGCCCATGAAGCGCATCAGGAACCAGAACTGGCGCTGACCGCGATATTTGCCGCCCCACATCTTGCCCATCAGGTGGTCGGGCAGGTCATAGAAATGCTCGGTCTTGCTGCGTGCAATGACCTCGACGAGACCGCCGTGAACGCCGGTTTCCTCGCCCAGTTCGCGGATCGCGGCTTCCTCGGCCTCTTCGCCGGGGTCGATCCCGCCCTGCGGCATCTGCCACGCCTCGCTGGACGAATCGAGACGCTGGCCGACAAAGACGCGGCCATCGCGATTCGCCAGCATGACGCCGGCGCAGGGGCGGTAGGGTAGATTGTCGTCGCTCATGCGGTGGCTTCGGTGACGATCGCTTTCAAGGCTGTCAAGGCGCCGCTGATGTCCTGCTTCGCGCTCGGGATCGCCTGCGACAGGTTGATAAAGCCGTGAATCGTACCGGCAGCTTCACGATATACGGTCGTCACACCGGCTTCGATCAGCTTTGCTGCATAGGCGCGGCCTTGGTCGCGCAGCGGATCGAGGCCGGCGGTCACCAGCACGGTCGGCGGCAGGCCTTCGGCGGGGAAATCGAGCGGGGAGGCGCGGTAATCGGCGGGGTCGGGGGCATATTGGCTGCGGAACCAGGTCATACTGCCCTGCGTCAGCAGGAAGCCTTCGCGGAAATCGCGATAACTCGGCCAGTCTTCGCGCGCCGCCGTCGAAGGGTATATGGGGTGAATTGCGAGCACAGGCTTCGACGCCGGCTTGTCGCGCAGGGTGATCGCCGTCACGATGGTAAGGTTGCCGCCGGCGCTCTCGCCAGCCAGCACAAGACCCGTACACGGGATATTGTCGGCGACCCAGCGGGTTGCGGCCTCGCAATCCTCGGGCGCGGCGGGGAAGGGATGTTCGGGCGCGAGGCGATAATCGACTGCGATCACGGGCATATCGAGCTGCCGCGCGGCTTCCGCGCACCAGCCGTCGTGCGTATCGAGGTCGCCGATCACCCACCCGCCGCCATGATAGAAGACGAGCACGGGACCAGCTTCGCGGTCGGGGCGATTGTCATAGATACGGATCGCGATTTCCCCCGCGGGACCCGGAATGTTGCGGTCCTCGACCTTCTGGATATCCCCGCGCGGGCTGCCGGCCATTTTCGCCATCGCCCGGAACATCCCGCGCGCACCCTCGGGCGGAAGCTCCTCCATCTTCGGGCCTTCCTGCGCGTTAAGAAAAGCCAGAAAAGCGGCCACATCGGGGCGCGTATAGTGAGTGGTGCCGTCGGTCATCCTGTCCATCCCTTCGCTGTTTTCTGCGGACAGCTATTCGGCATCGGAGGCGCAAATTCAATCGCGAAATGAAACCGACCTCAGCTTGATCCTTTGCGGCGCACAATTTTTTCTGAATTGCCGCGAGCGTCGCAGAGGCCTAGGCCAGCGTTACAGGTTCGCAAGATTCAAAGGCAGACTCAGAAAATGGCGACAGCGGTAGAGGACCGGGCCGACAATCGGCAGTCCCCCCTTTCCGCCGCGGTAGTGGTTCGATTCGCAGGTGACAGCGGAGACGGAATGCAGCTGACCGGTGGTCAGTTCACCCTTTCGTCTGCGCTGGCGGGCAACGATTTTGCGACCTTTCCCGACTTTCCCGCCGAAATCCGCGCGCCGCAGGGCACGTTGTTCGGCGTGTCGGCGTTCCAGATCAACTTCGGGTCGTCGGCAATCGACACCGCGGGCGATGCGCCCGACGTGCTCGTCGCGATGAACCCCGCAGCATTGAAAACCAATGTGCCGCAGCTCAAGCAGGGCGGGCTCATCATCGCCGACGAGGGCGAGTTCAACGACCGCAACCTCGCCAAGGCAAAATATGACGCCAATCCGCTCGAGGATGGCAGCCTCGCGAAATGGCAGCTTCTGAAGCTCAACATCAGTCAGCTCACTATGGACGCCGTCAAGCCGTTCGGGCTCGGCAACAAGGAAGCGCTGCGCTGCAAGAATATGTGGACGCTGGGGCTGGCGCTCTGGATGTTCGACCGCGACCGCCAGCCGCTGATCGACTGGCTCAATGGCAAATTCGCCAAGGCGCCCGATCTTGCCGCGGCCAACATCGCGGCGCTCAACGCCGGGCATGCGTATGGCGAGACCGCCGAGCTTTCGGGGCCGCTGAAGCAGCATCATGTCGATCCGGCGCCGGTTGCGCCGGGGCTCTATCGTACGCTGACGGGTGCCGAAGGCATCGCGCTGGGCCTCGTCGCGGGTGCGCAGCTGGCGAAACTGCCGATGTTTTTCGGTGGCTACCCGATCACGCCTGCCTCCGCGATCCTGCATCATCTGTCGCGGCTGAAGGAATATGACGTCACGACCTTCCAGGCCGAGGACGAGATCGCGGCGATCTGCTCGGCAATCGGCGCGAGCTATGGCGGCTCGCTGGGCGTGACCTCTTCTTCAGGTCCGGGCATCGCACTGAAAGGCGAGGCGATGGGCCTTGCGATCATGACCGAGTTGCCGCTGGTGATCGTCAATTCGCAGCGTGGCGGTCCCTCGACGGGCTTGCCTACCAAGACCGAACAGTCCGACCTGTATCAAGCGGTGTACGGCCGAAACGGCGACGCGCCGATGCCGGTGATCGCGGCGCGTTCGCCCGGCGACGCGTTCGAATGCGCGATCGAGGCGGTGCGGATCGCTGTCCAATATATGACCCCGGTGATGCTGCTCACCGATGGCTATATCGCCAACGCCGCCGAGCCGTGGGCGGTGCCCGACCTGGCGACCTATGAAGCCTTCCCGGTCGAGTTCCTGACCGAAGTGCCGGAGGGTGGTTTCAAGCCCTATGGCCGCGACGAGAAGCTCGCGCGGCCGTGGGTCAAGCCCGGCACACCCGGCCTGCTCCACCGCATCGGCGGGATCGAGAAGGAAGTCGATACCGGCCATATCAACTATGCGCCGGCGAACCACCAGGCGATGACTGACATCCGCAAGGACAAGATCGACGGCATCAAGGTGCCCGACCAGATCGTCGAACTTGGCGCCGAGGGCGGCAAGCTCGCAGTGGTGGGGTGGGGTTCGACCTTCGGCCCGATCCATCAGGCGGTGCGGCGGAAGCGCGCCGAGGGCAAGGATGTCAGCCACGTCCATATCCGCCATATCTGGCCGCTGCCCGCCAATCTCGGCGAATTGCTCAAAAGCTATGACAAGGTGATCGTGCCCGAAATGAATACCGGCCAATTGAAGACCGTGCTGCGCGACCAGTATCTGGTCGATGCGAAGCCCGTGAACAAGGTTTCGGGCCAGCCCTTCACTATCGCCGAAATCGAAGCCGCGATCGAGGGAGCCCTCTGATGAACGAGATGACCACTATCGCGCGCCAGACGACGCTCAAGGATTGGGAAACCGATCAGGAAGTCCGGTGGTGCCCCGGCTGCGGCGACTATGCGATCCTGAAGGCGGTCCAGCGGACGATGCCCGAAATCGGCACCGCGCCCGAGAATACCGTGTTCATCAGCGGCATCGGCTGCTCGTCGCGCTTTCCCTATTATATGGAAACCTACGGCTTCCATACGATCCACGGCCGTGCGCCGGCGTTTGCGACGGGGCTGAAGCTTGCCAATCCGAACCTCGATGTGTGGATCGTTACCGGCGACGGCGACGGGCTGTCGATCGGCGGAAACCACACGATGCACCTGATCCGCCGCAATCTCGATTGCCAGATCATGCTGTTCAACAACGAGATTTACGGTCTGACCAAGGGGCAATATTCGCCGACGAGCCGCGTCGGAACGACCAGCCCCTCGACGCCTTACGGTTCGGTCGACCGTCCCGCGCAGCCCGCAGCCTTCGCGCTCGGTGCCGGAGCGCGCTTCGTCGCGCGCGGATTCGACGTTTCGAAGGAATTGCCGAACGTGCTGAAAGCGGCCCATGCCCACAAGGGCGCGGCCTTTATCGAGATTTTCCAGAACTGTATCGTCTATAACAAAGACGTGTTCGAGGACTTCGCCGCGCCGAAGGGCGCCGAGGATCGCCAGCTCTGGCTCAAGCAAGGCGAGCCGATGCTGTTCGCCAAGGGCACCAAAGGCATCGCGCTTGATAGTGAGGCGCTGACGCTGAAGGTGGTCGATGTCATGGATGGCGACTGGCAGGCGGCGGGCGTGATCGTCCATGACGTCACCAATCGCAGCGTCGCGCACATGCTCGTCGAGATGCGTTTCGGCGAATTCCCGATGGCGCTCGGCGTGCTCTACGACGATCCGCGTCCGACCTTCGAGGCCGATGTGTGGCGCCAGAACAAGGTGGCGAGCGAAGGCAAAACGGCCGATCTGCAAAGCCTGCTCAAGAAGGGGCAGACCTGGACGGTGACCGAGGGCGGCCCCGACCTGTAACCTTGCGCTATGGCGGTGGGTCGGATTTATAGGTCCGCATGGACAATCTGACCCACAGCCTCGTCGGCGCCGCGTTCGGCCAGATGGGGCTCAAGAAGAAGACCGGCCTTGCGATGCCGGCGCTTATCCTTGGCGCCAATCTGCCCGACATCGACGCGGGCTGTGCGATCTACGGCATCGAGTCCCTGGCGATGCGGCGCGGGATCACGCACGGCCCGCTCGCGCTGCTGTTGCTGCCGCTGCTGTTATGGGCCTTGCTCGTCGCAATCGACCGTTGGCAGGCGCGCCGCGGCACCCGGCCGCCGGGCCGCTTGCCGGTCCATCGCGGCTGGCTGCTTGCGCTCTGCTATCTGGGTTGCCTCAGTCACCCGTTGTTCGACTGGTTCAACAATTACGGCATTCGCCTGATCGAGCCGTTCAGCCATCGCTGGTTCTATGGCGATACGTTGTTCATCATCGACCTGTGGATATGGATCATGCTCGGTCTGTCGGTCTGGTTCTCGTTGCGGCGCGAACGGCGCGGCGCGGCGGACTGGCAACGCCCGGCGCGGATCGGCTTCGCCGCCGCTTGCGCCTATATTATCGCCAACGGCCTGATCACGGACGCCGCCGAGCGGACGACGTCGGCGGCACTGCTCGCGAGCGGACACGAGAACCCGCTCGTCGTCGCGAGCCCGCCGCCGCTGGCATTCTGGACGCGCGATGTCTTCTGGCGTGACACCCGCCGGTACGGCGCTGGTTCCTTCACGCCCGGCCTGGGCGGGACGCTCGATATCAGCGGCAAGCCGACCGGCATCGACGACCCGCGCCTCGCGACGTGGGTGAAGGCGGATCCGGCCGCGCGTGCTTTCCTGTTCTGGGCGCGCATGCCCGTCGCCGAAACCGCCGGCGACGCGATCATGCTGCGCGATCAGCGCTATATGCAAGATTTTGCACGCGACCGCTTTGCCGTTCGGGTGACGGCTCCCGATACCGCAAGCCATCCCGAATGACCGCGCCGACGATCGTCTGGCTTCGCCGCGACCTGCGCCTGTCGGATCAGGCCGCGCTTGCCGCTGCCGCTGCGGCGGGACCGGTCATTCCGGTCTTCATACTCGACGACGAAACGCCGAAACATCGCAAAATGGGGGCAGCATCGCGCTGGTGGCTGGATCGCAGCCTGGCGAGCCTCGACGCGGCGTTGCGCGACAAGGGATCGCGATTGATCTTGCGGCGCGGGAAATGCGACGAGCAACTGGCCGCCATCGCCGAGGAAACCGGCGCCTGCGCGGTCCATGCGCTGCGGCATTATGAGCCGTGGTGGCGCAATGCCGAGCGTGCGGTGGCGAAGCGGCTCGATCTTGTCTGCCACGACGGCAATTATCTAGCGCCGCCCGGATCGGTGACGACGGGGAGTGGCGGGCTGTACAAGATCTACACGCCCTTCTGGCGCGCGCTCAAGGAGCGGATGCCGCCGCATGCTCCGGCCAATCGACCGCGGGATATTGCCGCGCCTTCGCGGTGGCCGGCGTCGGACGAGCTGGCCGACTGGAATCTGCTGCCGAAAGAGCCCGATTGGGCGACGGGCTTTGCCGCCCAATGGACGCCGGGCGAGGAAGGCGCGCGCGAACGCGTCGCCGATTTTATCAACGATGCGGCGGACTATGATCGCCGACGCAACCTCCCATCGGAGGAAGGCAGCTCGCGCCTGTCGCCGCATCTGCATTTCGGCGAAGTGTCGCCCGCCTATGTCTGGCATCGCCTTGCGGATGCAGGCGGTTCGGTCGATGTTTTTCTCGCCGAAGTCGGATGGCGCGATTACGCACAGAATATCATCGCGCAATTCCCCGATTACGGAAGCCGGAACGCGCGCGCAGCCTTCGACCATTTCCCGTGGCGCAGCGGCGGGGAGGCCGAGTCGGATCTTGCTGCCTGGAAGCAGGGCCGGACCGGCTATCCGATTGTCGATGCCGGCATGCGGCAGCTCTGGACCACGGGGTGGATGCACAACCGCGTGCGGATGATCGCGGCGAGCTTTCTGATCAAGCATCTGCTGATCGATTGGCGGCGCGGCGAACAATGGTTCTGGGACACGCTGGTCGACGCCGATTACGGCAACAACAGCGTCAACTGGCAGTGGGTCGCGGGGACCGGGGTCGATTCGAACATGTTTCCGCGGATCATGGCCCCGCTGTCGCAGTCGGAGAAGTTCGGCGCGACGGATTATATCCGGCGATGGGTGCCCGAACTCGCGCATCTCGACGATTGCGCGATCCACGATCCCGATGAAACCGGCAGTCGTCCGGCGGGTTATCCGGATAGGATCATCGGTCATAGGGAGGCGCGCGCGCGGGCGCTCGCGGCCCATGACGTCATGAAAGCCCACGACGACTGATTGTCAGGATGCTGCTTTTGCGGCAGGAAGAGGGCAATGAACACGCATGTCAGTCCCCGCCGCGGCAAGGAGCTGCTTCGCGCAGATCGCGCGTTCCGCTCGGGCGGGCTGTTGGCGCGTCTGATCGGACTGGCGCCGGCCGCGGTCTTCCATCGCCAGCTGGACCGGATCGACGCCGGTCTCGCTCAAGGGTCGATCGAGGGACATCTGCCCGACGGTAGCGTTCGCATTCTCGGCGGGCGCGGGAAGGGGCCGACCGCGGTCGTTCATCTCAATAGCTGGTCGGCGCTCGTCCGGTTGGTGCTGTCGGGCTCGGTGGGCTGGTATCGCGCATGGGAGGCCGACGAATGGTCGTCACCCGATCCGGTCGCCTTGTTCGACCTGTTCATGCGCAATGGCGAGATGCTCGGCGACGTCGGACGATCGCGCGGTCCGCTGCGCTGGTTTCACCGCGCCGCGCATTTCTGCAATCGCAATAGTCGCGCAGGCGCGCGCCGCAACATTCACGCGCATTACGACCTCGGCAATGATTTTTACGCCCTGTGGCTCGACAAGGGCATGAACTATTCGAGCGCGCTGTTCGCGGACGCCGGCCAGTCGCTGGAAGAGGCACAAGAGGCAAAGATCGATGCGATCCTCGACCGTCTCGATCTGCGTTCGGGCAGCCGGCTGCTGGAGATCGGGTGCGGCTGGGGCGCGCTGGCCGAACGGGCGGTCGAACGGCACGATGTCATCTATACCGGGATCACGCTGTCGCCGGCGCAGGCAGAGATCGCCGATGCGCGATTGAACGCGGTCGATCTGTCGGGCCGCTCGCGGATCGAGCTTTGCGACTATCGCGACGCCGAAGGACCCTATGACGCGATTGCAAGCGTCGAGATGGTCGAGGCGGTGGGGCAGGCCTATTGGCCGGCCTATCTCAACGCTGTCGCCGGGCTGCTGCGCCCCGGAGGCCGCGCGGCGATTCAATATATCCTGATGAACGATGCGCTGTTCGAGCGCTACGCGGCCGGAACCGATTTCATCCAGGCCTATATCTTCCCGGGCGGTTGCCTGATGTCCGAAAGCCGCTTTCGCGCGCTGGCGGAGGAACGCGGTCTCGCTTGGCGCGATGTCCGGCGGTTCGGCCGCGATTACGCCGAAACGCTTCGCCAGTGGCGCGAAAACTTCGACGCGGCCGTCGATGCGGGGCGTCTGCCCGCGGGCTTCGACGGGCGCTTCGTGCGGCTCTGGCGCTATTATCTGCAATATTGCGAGGGCGGCTTTCGCGGTGGCGGCATCGATGTTGCGCAGGTTACGCTCGAAAAGACGGTCTGAAACGGGCCGAAACAGGGGAGAGAAGGATGCGAAGATACTTGGCAGCGGCGCTGCTGTGCACAGCGGCAATGGGGATCGCCAGCCCCGCCTCGACGCAAACGACCGCCAATTTGCCAAAGGATCTGAATGTGCTGTTTTGGACCCAGGATCAGCGCGACGCCGCCTTCCGTACAATGGAGACGGTACCGAAGGTGGTCGTTCACGCGATCAAGGCAGGCGGCACCGTTTATCCATTGCCGCAGGGCAAGCCGATCGACCTCGGCATCGATGTCGACGCCCACATGGCGAAGCAGCGCAACGCCGGGCTGATCATCGTTCAGGACGGAAAGATCAGGCTGGAGAAATATGCGCTCGGCTATGGCGCGGCGGGGCGCTGGACAAGCTTTTCGGTCGCGAAGAGCTTTACCTCGACCTTGGTCGGCGCTGCGTTGAAAGACGGCTATATCAAGAGTCTCGACGACAAGGTGACCACCTATATCCCGGGCTTGCGTGGTTCGGCCTATGACGATGTCAGCGTTCGCCAGCTCCTGACGATGACCTCGGGCGTCAAATGGAACGAGGATTATACCGATCCCAAATCCGACGTCGCGCAGTTCAATCTGCAGCAACCCGTCGCGGGCGAAGACATAACGGTCAGCTATATGAAGACCTTGCCGCGCGAAGCGCCGGCGGGATCGAAATGGGTGTACAAGACCGGCGAGACCAATTTGATCGGGGTGCTGGTGTCGAGCGCGACGGGCAAGACCCTGTCCGACTATCTGTCGGAAAAGATTTGGCGGCCGTTCGGAATGGAGCAGGATGCGGTGTGGATGCTCGGGCCGACGGGGCACGAGATCAGCGGTTGCTGCATTTCCGCCAGCCTGAAGGATTATGCGCGTCTCGGTCAGTTCGTCCTGAACGGAGGCGTTGCGGGCGGCCAGAAGGTCCTGCCCGACGACTGGCTAGCCTCGGCAACGACCAAGCAGGCCGACATCGATCTTCCCGGCCGTGGCTATGGCTATCAATGGTGGACGAACGACGACGGCAGCTTTGCCGCGCAAGGCATCTTCGGGCAGGGAATCTTCATCGATCCCAAGCGCAAGCTGGTCATCGCGTCGAACGGCAACTGGCCGACCGCGACCGATCCGGAGGGTGTCGGCAAGGCCCGCGAGCTATTCTACAAGGCCGTCCAGGCGGCCGTCGATCGGGAAGCCGGACAGTAGGTATCAGGCGGCGGGCACGGTGCCCGCTGCCCGCTTTGCCGCCCACGCCGCAACCAGCGGGACGAGCAGGCCCAGCACCATGATCCACCAGGCGTCGGAGAAGTCGGCCGCGCTATAGACGGCGGCGCCGACAACCGCGCCCGCAACGACCCATCCCGGGCCGTCGCCGCCGGACATTCGCATCGCCAGCCAAGCGCCGCCGAAGGTTCCGACGAACCAGCCGACAATCAGCGCGACCGTCGATCCCAGCGGAATGAGGATTTCGCCGGTATCGACATCATATTCCGCAGGAGAAATCTCGCTGCCCGCATATTGCGCCAGCCAGACAAGGGCAAAGGCGACCAATATGCCGACGACAGTCGCAATCGCCGATCGCACGATGTTGCTCTTCATTTCTGTGCCTTTGCCGATGTAAGATTATGCGCGCAATTGGCACAGATAAGCGAAGAAGGCGTTAAGCGTCCACCATCACCTTGGGCAGCGCGTGGAAGTCCGTGCTGTCGAAGCCGTCGACCATCAGCCGGGCGACATATTCGCCGACAGCATCGGGATTCTTGATGCTCTGGGGATCTTCGCCCGGATAGGCGCGCGCGCGCATCTGCGTACGGGTGCCGCCGGGATCGAGGATCGCTGTACGGAGGGTCGAGATGTTCCGCATTTCGGCGCCATAGCTCGTCACCAAGGCTTCGAGCGCGGCCTTGGACGCGGCATAGGCGCCCCAATAGGCGCGCGGTTCGCGCGCGACGCCGCTCGACAGCGCGAGCAGGCGGCCGTTTGCCGCGCGCCGCAGCAGCGGGTCGAAATTGGCGATCAATGCCTGCTGCGCGATCAGGTTGAGCGTCAGCAGCTTGTTGAATTCCTTGCCGTCGATCGCCGCGACCGGAGTCAGCGTGCCGAGCATCGCGGCATTGAGCACGAGCATGTCGAGATGCTGCCAGCGCTCGGCCATTGCGCTTGCGAGGCGGGCGATGCTGTCGCCATCGGTGAGGTCGAGCGGAGCGATCGTCGCGCTCCCGCCCGCGGCGTGAATCCGGTCCTCGAGGTCTTCCAGACCGCCTGTCGTGCGTGCGGTGATCACGACATGCGCCCCGCGCGTCGCGAGCGAAAAGGCGATCGCTTCGCCGATGCCCCGGCTCGCGCCGGTGACGAGCGCCACCTGGCCCGCCAATTCTTCAGATCCGATAGTCATGTGGTCAGACAACCCGTTCGGCAAGCAGGGAGAATTGGTCGTCGATGCTGTTCTCGTCAAAGTCGGTCAGCGTCGTCGGATAGTCGCCGGTAAAGCAGGCGTCGCAATATTGCGGAATATCGTCGTTGCGCTTTGCTTCGCCGAGCGCACGATAAAGGCCGTCGATCGTCAGGAAGGCGAGGCTGTCGGCGTTGATGAAGTTCGCCATCTGGCCGACGGTCATCTGCGCGGCCAGCAGCTTGGCGCGTTCGGGCGTGTCGACGCCGTAGAAGCAGCTGTGCGAGGTCGGCGGGCTGGCGATCCGCATATGCACCTCGGCCGCGCCGGCATCGCGCATCATCTGCACGATCTTGAGGCTGGTGGTGCCGCGCACGATCGAATCGTCGATCAGAATGATGCGCTTGCCGGCGATCAACGCGCGGTTGGCATTGTGCTTCAGCTTCACGCCGAGATGGCGGACCTTGTCGCCGGGCTGGATGAAGGTGCGGCCGACATAGTGCGAGCGAATGATCCCGAGCTCGAACGGGATGCCCGATTCCTGCGCATAGCCCAGAGCGGCGGGCGTTCCCGAATCGGGGACCGGAATGACGAGGTCGGCCTCGACCACATTCTCGCGCGCCAGTTCGGCGCCGATCGCCTTGCGAACCGAATAGACGCTCGTGCCCTCGACGATCGAATCGGGGCGCGAGAAATAGACATATTCGAAGATGCAGGGGCGCGCGTCGCGTTCGGCGAACGGGCGGTGCGACGTAAGCTGGCCCTCGCGAACGATGACCAGCTCGCCGGGTTCGACCGATCGCACGAACTCGGCGCCGACGACGTCGAGTGCGACGGTCTCCGACGCGAAAATATAGGCGTCGCCGAGCTTGCCGATGACGAGCGGGCGGATGCCAAGCGGATCGCGGCACCCGATCATGCCCTCGGCCGTCAGGCAGATCAGCGAATAGGCGCCCTCGACCTGCTTCAGCGCGTCGATGAAGCGGTCGATCAGCGTGCGGTAGTTCGATGTTGCGACAAGGTGGATGATCACCTCGGTATCGCTCGTCGACTGGAAGATCGATCCGCGCCGGACGAGGAGTTTCTTGAGCGCCGTCGCGTTCGAAATATTGCCGTTATGCGCGACCGCGAAGCCGCCGGTCGACAGGTCGGCGAACAGGGGCTGGACATTGCGCAACGCAGTCTCGCCCGTCGTCGAATAACGCACATGGCCGATCGAGGACGGGCCTGCGAGCTGGCGCATGATGTCGTCGCGGTCGAAATTGCCGGCGACATGACCCATCGCGCGATGCGTATGGAAGTCCTTGCCGTCAAAGGCGGTAATGCCAGCGGCTTCCTGTCCGCGGTGCTGCAGGGCATGGAGGCCCAGCGCGACAACCGCGGCAGCGCTCTCGGCGCCATGAATACCAAAGACGCCGCACTCCTCGCGGAGCTTGTCGTCGTCGAAAGGATGGGTCGTCAGCATGTCGTTCCGGCAGCGAGGGGCGATGACTGCGGCGCATATAGGGAGGGTTGTTCCAAATGTCGCCCCCCAACTTCACACTATTGTCATGCGCGGCCACCTCGACGGGGTGACAGCGGCCCGCATCCTGCCTTAAAGCGTTGCTCATGGACAAAACCAGCGACGAAACCGACCGCTTTCTGCCCCGCTTCGATGGCGCCGGGCTTGTTACCGCGATCGTCACCGATGCCGCGACCGGCACCTTGTTGATGGTCGCCCATATGAATCATGATGCGATCGGCCTGACGCAGCAAACCGGCTTCGCGCATTTCTGGTCGCGCTCGCGCCGGTCGCTGTGGCTCAAGGGCGAGACGTCGGGAAACCGCCTCGCGCTTGTCGAGATGCGGGTGGATTGCGATCAGGACGCGCTGCTGTTGCGGGTGACACCCGAGGGGCCGGCCTGCCATACCGGGCGGCGCTCCTGCTTCTATCGGCGCGTGGAAACGGATGGCTCGCTCACCTTTCTTGGCGACGATGCCTGATCGCCGCATCGTCTGGCTGACGCTCGCGCTGGTGCTTGCCGGTTGCGATCGGGGTGGGCGAAATGCCGGCGGCAGCGCGATCGACGCGAGCAACCCGCTCGAAATCGCGGCGCGCGAGCGGGGCGTGGTCCGGACCGATACGGCGGCGCCTACCGGCGTGTTCGAACGGTCGCACGAACTGGGGCGTGACGCGATGTGCGTGGTGCCCGATGGCGTTGGCCGCTGGCGGTTCGCGGTCACCGCGTCCTACGGTCCGGGCTTGTCGTGCGCGGCTGAAGGAACGATCACGCGTGCCGACGATGGCTGGCACATGCATTTTGTCGGTGTTGAAGGCTGCGACACGGTCGTGACCGAAGAAGAGGATGAGCTGCGCCTGCCCGGTAGACTCCCCTCGCAATGCGACAGTCTTTGTCCTGCACGGGCGTCGCTGTCGGGTCTCCGCCTTCCGCGCGCGAGTTGGTCCGAAGCCGATGCGAAACGCTTGCAGATTCGCGACGGACGCGGCAATGTCGTCCGGCCTTGCGCGGACTTGTGAACGATAATTTCGCCGCGTCCGTCAGCCTTGACGTTCACGTCAACGGAAACTATCCTCGCGCCATGACCGAAGAATACGGCCACGCCCATATCGATACGCCCGATCACCTCGGCCGCGATCAGTTCAGTATCACCGATCTTTCGACGGAATTCGGCGTCACCGCCCGCGCGCTTCGTTTTTACGAGGACGAGGGATTGATCAGTCCGTCGCGCAAGGGCCTGTCGCGCATTTATTCGAAGCGCGACCGCGCACGGCTCGCCTGGATCTTGCGCGCAAAACGTACCGGTTTCAGCCTCGCCGACATTCGCGAGATGATCGATCTCTACGACGTCGGCGACGGTCGCAAGACCCAGCGCCAGGTGACGATCGAAAAGTGCCGGCAGCGGATCAGCCTGCTCCAGCGTCAGCGCGACGACATCGACAGCGCTGTCGAAGAACTGACACGTTTCATCGATACGGTGAAGAAGGTCGACGCCGGCCAGAAAGTAAGCTGAGCTTCGACTTCACGGCCTCCCCGGGCGAGATTTTAGCCAACCCCTGTTTTTCAGAGAGATGAAGCATGCCTGCCTATCGCGCGCCCGTCCAAGATACACTCTTCCTGCTCAACGACGTGCTCGGCATCGAACGCTACGCAAATCTGCCGGGCTTCGCCAATGCGACGCCCGACATGATCGAGGCGGTACTGAACGAAGCGGGCAAATTCTGCGAGGAAGTGCTGTTTCCGATCAACTATTCGGGCGACCAGGAAGGCTGTACCCGTCACGAAGACGGCTCAGTGACCACGCCCGAGGGCTTCAAGGAGGCGTATAAAGCCTATTGCGAGGCCGGCTGGACGCTGCTCACCCAGCCCGAGGAGTTCGGCGGACAGGGGCTGCCGCATATCGTCGGCTTTCCGGTGGAGGAATATCGCATGGCGGCGAACCAGGCGTTCGCCATGTATCCGGGGCTGACGCAGGCAGCGGTCGCCGCGATCCTGGTCAAGGGATCGGACGAGCAGAAGGCCACCTATGCGCCGCGGATGATTTCGGGCGAGTGGGGCGGGACGATGAACCTGACCGAGCCGCATTGCGGCACCGACCTTGGCCTGATCCGCACGCGGGCTGTGCCGAATGCCGATGGCAGCTATGCGGTGACGGGAACCAAGATATTCATCTCGTCGGGCGAGCATGACCTGACCGACAACATTATCCATCTTGTTCTCGCGAAGACGCCCGATGCCCCCGACAGCGTCAAGGGCATCTCGCTGTTCATCGTGCCCAAATTCCTTGTGAACGACGACGGCTCGCTCGGCGAGCGCAACACGCTGTCGTGCGGCTCGATCGAGCACAAGATGGGCATCCACGCCAATGCGACCTGCGTCATGAATTACGACGGCGCGAAGGGATGGATGGTCGGCGAGGAGAACAAGGGCCTCGCCGCGATGTTCGTGATGATGAACGCCGCGCGTCTCGGCGTCGGTATCCAGGGACTGGGGCAGGCGGACGTCGCGTTCCAGAATGCCGTGCAATATGCGCAGGACCGCCGGCAGGGCCGCGCGCTGACCGGTCCGCAAGACCCTCAGGAAAAGGCCGATCCTCTGTTCGTCCATCCCGACGTTCGCCGCATGCTGATGGACGGCAAGGCGGTCGTTGAGGGGCTGCGCGCGCTTTGCCTGTGGGGCGCCTTGCAGGTCGATCTCGCGCACGCCGCCGAATCCGAGGAAGAGCGCCAGCGCGCCGACGATCTCGTCAGCCTGCTGACCCCCGTGATCAAGGGCTATGGCACCGACAAGGGCTACGAGGTCGCGACCAATGCCCAACAGGTTTTCGGCGGTCATGGATACATCGAGGAGCAGGGCATGTCGCAATATGTCCGCGATGCCCGCATCACGATGATCTACGAGGGCGCGAATGGTGTGCAGGCGATGGACCTTGTCGGCCGCAAGCTCGCGCAGAACGGCGGCCGAGCGATCCAGGCGCTGTTCGCGATTGTCGACGAGGAATGCGCCGCCGCCAAATCCAGGGCGGCTTTGACAAGTCTCGCGACCCAGCTCGAAAAGGCGAATGGCGAACTCAAGGCCGCGACGATGTGGTTCATGGCAAACGGGATGACGAACCCGAACAATGTTGGCGCGGGCGCGCATCATTATATGCACATCACCGGCATAGTCGCGCTGGGTCTGATGTGGCTCCGGATGGCCGAAGCCGCCCAGAAGGCACTCGACGAAGGGCGCGGCAACAAGGCCTTCCTTGAGGCGAAGATCGTCACCGCGCGCCACTTCGGTGAACGCTTCATCCCCGACGCCGGCGCGCTGCGCCGCAAGATCGAGGCGGGCAGCGAGGCGATGATGACGCTGACACCCGAGCAATTCTTCGCCGCCTGATGCGCCCGCGGAACCTTTTGCGTCCACCGACGTGATAGGCGAATGAGCGGGGACGATGTCAGGCCGGTCGTCGTGCCGGGCCGGAATTGCTGGAGGATCGAGCGCGCCGACAAGGCGCGAATGATCGTCGACGCCGAGGATTATTATGCGTTGCTCGAACGGCTGATGGCCGGTGCGAGGGAGCGTATCCTCCTGATCGGGTGGGATTTCGATCCCCGGATAAGCCTGGCTCCGGATGACAGAGGCCAGGGGCGGTCACTGGGAAAGTATCTCCTTCGTCTCGCCAAGGAAAAGCCCGATCGGGAAATCGATATTCTCCGCTGGAATTTTGGCGGGTTGAAACAGATATTGATACCGTCGATCCTGGCGATGATCCTGCGATGGAAGGTGACGCGCGCGATCAGCTTTCGCATGGACAGCGCGCATCCGCTGGGGTGCAGCCATCATCAGAAGGTCGCGGTTTTCGACGATCACCTTGCGGTATGCGGGGGTATCGATGTCGCGACGGCGCGCTGGGACACGCGCGATCATCGCGACGACGATCCACGCCGCCGCCTGCCGGGCGGAAAGCGTTACACGCCCTGGCACGATTCCACGATGGTGCTGGCCGGACCGGTGGGATCGGCGCTGGCGGACCTCGGCAACGACCGGTGGCAGCGGGCAACCAAGCACCCGCTTCGGCAAATCGCCGCGGAAGGGGAGAATTGGCCCAACGATCTCGTTGCCGATTTCGAGGACGTCGATGTCGCGATTTCGCGCACTCGCGCCGAATATGGCAATAGCCCCGAGGTCCGCGAGATCGAGCAACTTTATCTCGATATGATCGCGTCGGCGAAGCGCTTCATCTATTTCGAAAACCAGTATTTCACTTGTGGAAAGATCGCTGCCGCCATCGCGGAACGGCTGGATGAGGATGACGCGCCCGAGTTCGTCCTGGTGATGCCGGAGACCGCCGACGGATGGTTGGAGCAAAAGGCCATGGACGGCGCGCGGGTTAAACTGGTGCGTGAAATCGCCAAGGCGAAGCACGGCGACCGCCTGCGCGTCTATTACCCCCGGACGGCTAAGGGCGAGGCCATTTACGTCCACGCGAAGACCACGATCGTCGATGACCGCATATTCCGCGTCGGATCGGCGAATATGAACAATCGGTCGATGGGCCTCGACAGCGAATGCGATGTAACGATCGATACTGCGCTCCCGTCGAACGCGGACGCCGGACCGGCAATCCGGCGGCTACGCGAATCCTTGATCGCGGAGCATCTTGGCGTCGAGCCCGCGGCGGTCGCAGAGCGCTTCGACGCCACGGGATCGTTGATCCGGGCGATCGAGGAATTGCGCGGCGACGGGCGGACGCTCGTTCTCCTGAACCTGGTCGAGCCGGGTCCTCTCGACGATTTCATCGCCGACAACGAACTCCTCGATCCGACCAGCCCCGACGCGATGTTCGAAAGCTTTACCGAGCGCGGCCTTCGGAAAAGCTGGCGTCGCGGCCGCAACTGGATGAAGCGGCACCGGCCGTTTCGGCGCCAAGCGTCCTGATTGTCTTGTGAGCATAGTCACTTGCGGACGCGGCGCTTGCCCATATGATGCGCTCGATGACCGACGCCGGACCAACGCCGATCGCGCCAAAGCGGCGTTCCGCTTTCATCAGCCATCATAGTTCGCAGGTCGAGACCGCGAGGCGCCTCAAGCGCCTGCTCGCGGCGCATGGCATCGACGGCTGGCTGGCGCCCGATGACATCGCGGCGGGAACCGCGTTCGACGAGTCGATCGTCGAGCAGATCGAACGGTCCGATGCTATCATCCTGCTGTTATGTCCCCAATCGGACCAGTCGCGCCATGTGAAACGCGAATTGATGCTGGGCGAGGACAGCAACAAGACGATCCTGCCGGTCCGGCTCGAGGATATTCGGGCGCAGGGGCTCGCCTATTGGCTCAAGGATTATCAGTGGATCGACTGGTTCGCGGGCGAAGACCAGGCCGTCGAGCGGATCGTCGCGGCGATGATCCGCGCCGCGGGACTTGGCACAGCGTCCGCCGAAAACGCGCGGCAGATCCCATCCTCGTCCACCGCCGCACGACCCGCCTCGCGGCCGAAGCGGTTGTGGCTGGGCGTTGCCGCACTCGGCGTTCTGCTCGCCACCGGGGCGGGTGCGATGTGGTGGACGTCGGCCCGGTCGCCAGCCGGCGACGCGTCCGCCGACGTTGCGGACAATCCGATCGAGCCCGGCATCTGGACGAGCAAGCGCGAGGTCGTGAAAATCCTCTTTCCCGAGGAAATCGCCCCCGATTATGAAAAGCAGTTCAAGGCGCTGCTGGAAAACGACCCCGACCCCGAGGACTGCATCGCCGAAAAGGTCGCGGCCAAACCGGATGTCGAACTCTTCGATCCCGAACACAAGTCACAATGCACGATCGGATCGTTCAAGATGAACGGCGGGCGGATCAGCGGCTATCTCAACTGCAAGATTGCGGGCGACCCCAACGGCAATCTGCAGGTCACCGTTCGCGGCACCTACACGCGTACCAGCATGGAGTTCGACAATGTCGTCACCATGCAGACGAGCCAAGGCATGGTGCGCTTCCGCAGCCATGAAACCCAGAACTGGCTTCGCGGGCCCGCCTGCAAAACCTGATCAGTCGGCCAGCGACAGGATATGCTGCGCCTGCTTCAGGTGCGGCGCATCGACCATCTTGCCGTCCACCTGCAACACGCCGACGCCCGGATTGGCGGCGAAGGCGTCCACGATAGCCTGCGCGCGAACGACCTCCTCGTCCGACGGCGTGAAGGCGGCGTTGATCGGTTCGACCTGCGACGGATGGATCGCCATCATGCCCGTGAAGCCGTCGCGCCGCGCCCGCGCGGCATAGGCGGCGAGGCCAGCCTCATTCTTGATTGCAGGAAAAACCGTATCGATCGCCGCAACGCCTGCGCCATGCGCCGCGAAAAGGGTCAAAGCGCGCGCGACCTCATAAGGCTGGGTGTAACTGCCATCCTCGGTCCGACTCGTCGTCGCGCCGATTGCCGCGGGCAGGTCCTCGGCACCCCAAGTCAGGCCGGCCAGCCGGTCGCGTACTTCGCGATAGCTGCCGAGCGTGAAGATCGCCGCCGGTGTTTCGGTCGCGATCGGCAAGACCGGCGGCAGCGAAGCATCGTGCGTGGACTCGCTGCGCAGGAT
>JAEWIL010000129.1 GCA_023387085.1 Pseudomonadota bacterium
CCGGCGTTGAGGTCGGCGTCGATGGCCATCTGCTTGCCGGGAAGGGCGTCGAGGGTGAAGCGCGCCGAAACCTCGGACACGCGCCCCGCACCCTTGGTGATGACGACCAGGTTGATGATCATCAGCACGAAGAAGACGAACAGGCCGACGACATAGTCGCCGCCGATCAGCACCTTGCCGAATGCCTCGATCACATGACCTGCCGACGACGTCCCCTCGTGCCCGTGGACGAGGACAACACGCGTCGAGGCGACGTTGAGCGAGAGGCGAAACAGCGTCGCGAGCAGCAATACCGTCGGAAAGGCCGAGAAATCGAGCGGCTTGGACGCCTGCAGCGCCACCATCAGCACGAGCAGGCTGATCATGATGTTCGCGACGAAGCTGATGTCGAGGATGATCGGGGATACCGGGATCACCATCAGCGCGACGAGAATCAGCATCGCCGCGGGCAGTGCCGCGGCCCCCGCGACGCGGGTCAGTTTGCCGAGCGAGAAGCCGCTCATGCGCTGCCTCCCGAAAGCGAGGCGAGACGGCGATAGGCGCTCGCCGCGAATTCCATCGAGAGGGTCTTCGGCATGGGTTGAATGTCCATCATGGGGAGCGGGGGACGCCCGCCGCCGTTCGTGCCGCTGGCGCTCGCCATCTGCATGCGCCAGCCGGAAACCAAAGCCGGCGCGCCGGGCGTCGTGCCGGGCGCCCCGCCGCCTTCCTCAAGCTTGAGACGAAAGCGTTCGCGAATGTCGCCAAGGCTGCGCATGCTGCCGTCGGCGGCATAGAAAACCGACCGGTTGGCGGCGGCTGCCTCGGGCATCATCGTTGCGCCCGGCTGCTCGGGATTGTCGGCCCAGGCGGTCAGGAACCGCGAGGCCCCGGCGGAACCGAGGAAATGCGCGAGGTAGAGATCGACCGGCTCGGCGGCGCGGCCGATGCGGCTTTCGATATAGTCCTGATTGTCCGAGGTCAGCGCCGCCGCCATGTTCGACGAGGCGACGGGGTCGTCGCGCAGCTCGAGAATCTGGTCGCGCAGCATCGGATCGGCGACGCGGAAGCGTCCCGCCGCATCCTGGCCGATCGCATTCGCGGCCCAGCCGAGCCCGTGGCTCGCGCCGTGGCGCCGCAAGGTCGCGAGCCACGTCTGCTTGGTGAATTGATAGAGCCCGCGCGCCGACGAGGTCGGTGCCTTGGCGGTCGGATCGAAGCGGCTCTCGACCCGCGCGACGTCGACCAGATAGTCGAAATCGACCCCGGTCCGCGCCGACGCATTCTGCACCGCGTCGATGACGGGAACCGCGCGGGGCGGCGGTGTCAAAGAAGGGTTGATCGAGTTCATGCTTTGGTTCCGCCAATGCAGCAGGGCTGCCTCGCAAGATCAAAAGCAATCATCGTGCCATTTTCCGGAAATTCACCGGAGAATGTGGTTTATCAATAGTTTAAAGCGAGACCTCGGTGATGCGTTCCGCGGATCTGGTGGCTCATGTCAATCCTCTGACGCGTCCAGTTCTTGAGGACGTTGACGCGGATTGCTGCCGCTTCGAGCTGTGCGAGCGTGGCGGTGATCAACGTGCGCGCTTGTGCTTCGCTGCCCGCCGGGATGGCGACACCGCGGAACAGGATCGCCGCGGTGGCAAGGTCCTCGGTCGCCGCGATGATCGCACCGGCATCCTGTCCGTCGAGCGCGCCTATCAGCAGGTTCAGCTTGGCCTGGATATCGTCCAGATGGGCCCGCATCAGTTCGCGCTTCCCGTGAGATGCGCCAGCATCGATCCGGCTATCTTCGCGGGGTCGACCGTATAGCGGCCTTCGGCGATCGCGCTGCGGAGCGTGGCAACGCGCGCGGCATCGACAGGCGTGGGCTGCGCGGCAAGCTCGCTCGCGAGGCGGATCAGGCCGGCGGCTGGCAGCGCCTCGGACGCCGCGGCGCGCGGTGCGGCGGGTGACGCCGGCGTGCCGACGCTCGCCGCGAGCTTGCGCACGGGGGCGATGCGGGCGATGCCGCCGACGATCCCGATCTTGCTGTCACCCGACATGTCTGCCTCCTTGGCTACCCGTCCGAAATCGACGGAAAGCATGTTCAAGGGCTTTAACGGCCGGCGGCGCGAGAGATTAAGGGCTGGTTACCGGAAAAATGAAAAAAGAAACCCGGCGGTGTCGGAAAGCCGACGCCGCCGGGCGAGTGGGGCTTCCACTTGTGCGTTCAGTCCTGCAGGCGCGCGCGGCCGGGCCCGGTGACGATGGCGCTGAGGATCGTCTTCGGATCGTTGCCGCGGAGTGCGATGCTGTCGCCGACGCGGCCGTCCTGATTGGCGATCGCCGAATAGCTGACCGAGAAGGTTTCGGATTCGAGCGTCACGCGTACCGTATCGCCGCGCCGGATAACCGGCGCCGAAGACGAGGGTGTCGTGAATCCGGCAGTGGTCGGGGTCGCGCTGGCGGGGCCGCTCATCGGTACGCGCACGCGCCAGCCGAGCGACGCGCAGCGGACCGCGAGCGTCTGCGCGTCGATCGCGGTGACCGAGGCCTGTTCGGGGCAGCGCGCGAGTTTGATGCGGCGATCGACCGGGGTTGCGGTGCGGCCCATCGCGTTTGCGACCGCTTGCGTCAGCATGTCGATCGTCTGCCAGTCCTCGCTCGCCTGTTGCGCGCTCGCAGAAGGGGATGTCGCGATAGCCGCGGCGATTGCGATGGGGCAGAGGAAAAGTTTGCGGTGCATGGCCGGACTCCTGGATGGTCCAAATAGTTCCGCCTTCGCGATGCAGAATGCGTGCCAGTCGCGCTTTGCCGCCGAATATCGCGTGCGGTGCATAGCCGCCGTCAATCTTTTGACGAGCCGGCGGCCCGACGGTTGAGCCGTCCCAACGGGCATCAATCAAGCTGCTGTAAAAATGCAATAAAATGATTTTGGCACGGCCATTGCATCTTGCCTTGGTGTTTTTCGGCGCGTCCGGGCCGTACCCGGTTCGGACCCCGGCGAGAGGAATTAAAGATGGCATCCGAGAAGCTCTTTGGTCTGCATGCGACCGCGCTCCAGCTGCGTAGCCAGCGGATGATGATGCTCGCCTCGAACATCGCCAACGCCGCGACGCCGGGTTACAAGGCGCGCGACCTCGATTTTTCCAAGGCGCTCGCCCTCGCGCAAAATGGTGCATCGACCGGCGGCGCGATCGAGGGTGCGATGGCCTATCGTGTCCCCGTCCAGCCTTCGCTCGACGGTAACACCGTCGAAATGGCGACCGAACAGACCGCCTTCGCCGAAAACGCACTCGCCTACCGCTCGAGCCTCTCCTTCCTGCAGGGCCGCATCAATACGCTGACCCGCGCGCTGAAGGGTGAATGACGATGAACGGCAACTTCTCGGTCTTCGACATCAGCGGTCGCGCCATGTCGGCGCAGCTCGTGCGCCTCAACACCACCGCGTCGAACCTCGCCAACGCGGGGACGGTCGCGGGCAGCGAAAAGGAAGCCTTCCGTTCGCTGAAGCCCGTGTTCCGCACCGTTATGGATGCGCAAGGCCGGGCGACCGTGCAGGTCGACCAGGTCACGTCGAGCAAGATGGCGCCGACGAAGCGTCACGATCCGTCGAACCCGCTCGCCGACAAGGACGGCAACGTCTGGGAAGCCGCGGTCGATAGCGCCGCCGAGCTGGTCGAGATGGTCGAGACCGCGCGGCAGTATCAGAACAATGTTCAGGTCCTCGAAACCGCAAAGGGCCTGATCAACGAAACGCTGCGGTTGGGACAATAATCATGGCCGTCGATTCCATAGGTTCGCAATATCAGAATTATTCGCCGACGCAGCTCAAGGGTCAGCAGCTCGACCAGAAGGACTTTCTGCGGCTGATGACCGCGCAGCTGTCGTCGCAGGATCCGTTCAACCCCGTCGATAACCAGCAGATGGTTGCGCAGATGGCGCAATTCTCGAGTCTCGCGGGGGTCAGCGAGACCAACACCACGCTGAAGGCGATCGCCGAGCAGATCACCGCGCAGACCGCGCTGCTCAAGGACATCAAAGCATCGCAGGCGGCGCAGACGCCCGCCGCCCCCACCACCTAATCATTACCCAGGAAGGATAAGTCCATGTCGTTCTATACCTCGCTTTCGGGCCTCAAGGGCGCCCAGACCGACATGTCGGTCATCTCGAACAACATCGCCAACGCCAACTCGATCGGCTTCAAGCGCAGCAAGGCTAGCTTCGGCGACATCTTCGCCTCGTCGCCGACGCAGTCGACGAAAACCGTCGCCGGCCAGGGCCAGCGCCTGATCGGCATCGCGCAGCAGTTCACGCAAGGCTCGTACGAGACGAGCGAGAAGACGCTCGACCTCGCGATCGTCGGCGAGGGGCTGTTCGTCGTGAAGGGCGAGCCGCCGCGCGAGCAGGTCAGCTACACCCGCAACGGCGCCTTTTCGCCGCTGCCCGACGGCACAGTGATCGATTCGACCGGCCAGAAGCTCCAGCTGCTGCCCGTCGATGCCAATGGCAATGTGACCGACCGGACGCTCGGCGGCATGTCCGATTTCGTGCTGCCCAACGGCGCTCCGTCCGACCCGACGGCGGCGCTCATCAACGTATCGGTCGATCTCGACGGCCTTGTCACCGCGACTTACGCCAATGGCGAGGATCAGGTGCTCGGCAAGGTCGCGATGGCGACCTTCCCCGCGATGGAAGGGCTTCGCCCGATCGGCGACGCGCACTGGCAGTCGACCGGCGAAAGCGGCGACCCGACGATCGACGCCGCGACCAACGGTCCGATGGGCACGATCCGTTCGGGTACGCTGGAACGCTCGAACGTCGATATCACCGAGGAACTGGTGATGCTGATCGCCGCGCAGCGCAATTTCCAGGCGAATGCCAAGGCGATCGAGGGCGCGTCGACGCTGACCCAGACCGTCATCAACATGCGCACCTAAGTCTCGCGACTGACCGACTGCCGGGAGCCATTCGATGGACCGCCTTATCTATACCAGCCTCACCGCGATGCGGGGCAGCATGGCCCGGCAGACGGCGATCGCGAACAACCTTGCGAACGCGCAGACGCCCGGCTTTCGCGCCGACATGGCCGAAGCGCAGTCGCTGTGGCTGAACGGCAGCGGCTACGACAGCCGCGCACTGTCGTCGGAGGAAGTACTGGGCGCCGACATGAAGGCGGGCACCGTCGTCGAAACCGGCCGCGACCTGGATGTCGCGGTGCAGGGCGATGCGTTGCTCGTTGTCCAGGCAAAGGACGGCAGCGAGGCCTATACCCGGCGCGGCGACCTGCAATTGTCGCCGAGCGGGCTTTTGACCACCGGCGACGGTAGCCCCGTCCAGGGCGGTCAGGGGCCGATCACCATTCCGCCCTCCGATTCGATCAGCATCGATGCCGAGGGCCGCGTGTGGTCGGTGCCGACCGGCGGCGATCCGCAGAACCCGCAGGAAGTAGACCGGCTCCGGCTCGCGACCCCGACGGGATCGGAAATCGTCAAGGGAATCGACGGCCTGTTCCGCGTGAAGGGCGGCGGCATCCTTCCCGACGACCCCGAGGCGCGCCTTGCCACCCGTTCGATCGAGGGATCGAATGTCGCCGCCACGACCGCGCTCGTCGAGATGATCGAGGCGAGCCGCAGCTGGGACACGCAATTGAAGATGATCACCGACGCGCGCGACATGGACAGCGCGACGGCCAATCTGATGCAGCTGCCCCGATAAGGAGATTACAAGATGAGCTTCGGTGCCCTTCACGTCGCGCGGACCGGTCTGGATGCCCAGAGCTTCCGGATGCAGGTGATCGCGAACAACCTCGCCAACGTCAACACGACCGGCTTCAAGCGCGACCGCGCGAGCTTCGAGACGCTGAGCTATCAGATGATGACCCAGCCGGGCGCACCGTCGACCGCGGAAAACCGCTATGCGACGGGGCTCAACCTCGGCACCGGCGTCGCGCTCGGCGGCACCGCGCGGATCGACACGCAGGGTACCTTTTCGACCACCGGTAACGGCCTCGACGTCGCGATCGACGGCGCGGGCTATTTTCAGGTCCAGATGCCCGACGGCCGCATCGGCTATACCCGCGCCGGCAATTTCGGCCGCTCGCCCGAAGGCGTGCTCGTGACCTCGGACGGCAAACCCGTTCAGCCGCAGATCCAGATCGCCGAAGATGCAACCAACGTGTCGATCGGCGCCGACGGCACCGTCTCGGCCACGGGGCCCGACGGGACGCTGACCGAGCTCGGCCGCATCGAACTCGCGCGCTTCGCCAACCCGGCGGGACTGCAGGCGATCGGCAACAATCTTCTCGTCGAAACCCCGGCTTCGGGCGCTCCGCAGGTCGGCGGTGCTGGCGAGGAAGGCCGTGGGTCGCTTCGCGGCGGGATGCTCGAGGGATCGAACGTCAACGTCGTCGAGGAACTTGTCGACATGATCGAGACGCAGCGCGCCTATGAGGTCAATAGCAAGATGATCTCGGCCACCGACGAGATGATGAAAAATGCTTCGCAGACTCTCTGATCTGGCGTTCCTCGCCCTCGCCCTCGCGCCAGTTCCGGCCGCGGCGAAGGACAAGGTCGCGCCCGATGCCTTCGCGGTTTCGGTCCCGATGCCGCCCCCGCCGGCGCCGAGCAACGGCGCGATCTTCCAGAGCGGCTACGTGCCGCTGACCTCGGGAGGCCGCGCCGGCGCGGTCGGCGACATCATCACCATCCAGCTCGTCGAACGCACCGCCGCGACAAAGAGCAATGCCGCGAATACGCAGCGGAACGGCGATATCGGCCTGACGCCGCCGTCGACCGGCCCGCTGTCGCTGTTCAACCCCAGCGATGTGGCGATGGGCGGCAACCAGCAGTTCAAGGGCAAAGGCGACGCGTCGCAGTCGAACGCGCTGTCGGGCGAGGTCAGCGTGACCATCGCCGCCGTCTATCCGAACGGCACGATGCTCGTGAAGGGCGAGAAGCTTCTCACGCTCAATCGCGGCGACGAACGCGTCCAGATTTCGGGCGTCGTCCGCGCGATCGACATCGGCCCCGACAACCGCGTCCTGTCGACGCGCGTCGCCAACGCCAACATCCGGTACGTGGGCAAGGGCGAGATCGCGCGCGCCAGCCAGCAAGGCTGGCTGCAGCGCTTCTTCTCGCTGATCAGCCCTTTCTAAGAGGATAGCCAAGTGACCAACCGTCCGACCCTTTTTACCCTGATCGGCCTGTTTCTGGCAGGCTTCGTCTTCGCCGCGCCGGCGCATGCCGAGCGGATCAAGGACATGGGCCAGTTCCAGGGCCTGCGTGCGAACCAGCTTACCGGGTACGGGATCGTGGTCGGGCTCGCGGGCACGGGCGACGACAGCCTCGATTATTCGACGCTGGGAATGAAGGGTGCGGTCTCGCGCTTCGGCCTTACCTTGCCGGCGGGGATCAATCCGGCGCTCAAAAATGCCGCGGCGGTAATGATCACCGCCGAGTTGCCACCCTTCGCCAAGCCCGGCCAGCGCCTCGACGTCACCGTCTCGGCAATCGGCAAGGCGAAAAGCCTGCGGGGTGGCACTCTGGTGCTCGCGCCGCTCTATGGCGCCGACGGACAAATCTATGCGATGGTGCAGGGCAACCTCGTCATCGGCGGTCTGGGTGTCGACGCCGCCGACGGGTCCAAGCTGACGGTCAATGTGCCGTCGAGCGGCCGGATCGCCGGCGGCGCGACGGTCGAACGCGCGGTCGACACCGGCTTTGCCACCGGCGACCAGTTGACCTTCAACCTCCACCAGTTCGATGCGACGAATGCCAAGCGCGTCACCGACGCGATCAACCAGGCCATGCCCGGCTCGGCGGTCATGATCGACGGCGCGAGCATCGCGATCCGTGCGGCGGGCGGCGGCGACGAACGCATGCGGCTCATGTCGCGGATCGAGAATCTCGACGTTGTCCGCTCCGAACCGCCGGCGCGGGTCATCGTCAATGCGCGCACGGGTACGGTCGTGATCAACGGCGCGGTCCGTGTCGGAACCGCCGCGGTCTCGCAGGGCAAGCTCACCGTTTCGATCAAGGAATCGCCGACGGTGGTGCAGCCCGCACCCTTCAGCCGCGGCGAAACGGCGGTCGAACAGTCGAGCGATATCAGCGTCGAACAGGATTATCGGCCGATGATGATGGTGAAATCCACAGCGTCGCTTTCGCAGCTCGTCGATGCGATTAATCGCATGGGCGTTCCCCCCGGCGACCTTGTCGCCATCCTCGAAGCGCTGAGCCAGGCCGGCGCGCTGACAGCGGAACTGGTGATCATATGACGACACCCATCTTTTCTTCGCCGATCGCGCCCGTCCGGACGCCAGCCCCGACGCCCGCCGCTGCCGGCGGCGGCGGCGGGGGGCTGCGCAAGGCGGCGGCAGCCTTAGAAGCGGTGGTACTGCGCCCGCTGATGGCCTCGATGCG
>JAEWIL010000141.1 GCA_023387085.1 Pseudomonadota bacterium
CGCCGAGTTCGCGCGACAGCCGCTGCGGATCGAGCGTCAGCCCGTCGCGTTCGGCAAGGTCGAGCATGTTGAGCGCGACCACCGTCGGCAGGCCGAGTGCGAGCAGTTCGAGCGCGAAGCAGAGGTGATTGTCGAGGTTCGCGGCATCGACGACGACGATCAGCGCGTCGGGGCGTGCCTCGCCCGCCTGTTGGCCGAGCACAACGTCGCGGGTCACCGCTTCGTCGAGGCTCGCGGGCGTGAGGCTGTAGGTTCCGGGAAGGTCGATCAGCGAGATCGGGCGGCCGTCGGCAAAGCTGGCATGACCCGCCTTTCGTTCGACAGTGACACCGGGATAGTTGGCGATCTTCTGCCGCGCGCCGGTGAGCGCGTTGAACAGGCTCGACTTGCCGGCGTTCGGATTGCCGACGAGAGCGATGGAGGGAATGGCGCTGGTCATTATCGTGTCCGCTTTACGCCGCGATCGCTTCGACTTCGATCGCGGCGGCCTGCCGGGCGCGGATGATCACCTGCATGCGCCCGATGGTCAGCGCCAGCGGATCGCGCGAGAAGATGCTGCCGCGATGGAGCGGAGTGATCTCGCACCCCTCCAGCAGCCCGAATTCGCGCAGGCGGCGTCCCTCGTCCTCGGACATGGCGTCCCAATTGATGCGCGCGATCCGCACCGCCACGCCCAGCGGCGCCCTATCCAACACATTTGCAGGCAAAGAAGTCATTTGCGAGCGATTATCAATATCGCCTCGCGAGCGCCAGCCCTTTATAGCGTCGCGTCAGCGCCCCGGATAGCGCAGCCGGCCGACGAAGCGCGCGAGGCTGGGACGTTCGATGCTGCGCGCGGCGCGGCGGTGCTTCCAGCTTTCGAAGCGCATCACGCTGTCGATCCGGCGCGCGAGGAAGGCACGCGTGTCGGCTAGATCCTCGCTCTCGTCGTTCAGGAAAACCGCCATCGTCGAGCCGTAAACCGTGCCGAGGATCGCACGCTTGCTGTAATGATTATAGTCGGTCGCGGTATCGCCCGCGAGGCGCCACATCAGATCGGCGGCGCGCCAGCCCAGCTTGGCAGCGTGCGGTGCATTGGTCGGCAAGGCGAGCAGCGCGAGCGCGCGACGGAGCGATTCGCGATGCGGCGCGAGCAGGTCGATCCGGGTTTCGACGAGGGTGGTGATCCGTTCGCGGATCTTGAGCGACGCGAGCTTGTCGGCGGGCCACGCCGCCGCCATGCGTGCGTCAATATCGGCGAACCAGGCATCGACCATCTCACGCGCGCCGCCGGGAAAGGCGAGCTTTGCCACGTCGGGATCGACCCCGGCACGCACCGCCGCGTCGGCGAGCGCTTCATTGCCAAAGCCGTCGAACGCCGCGTTCGCTGCAATCATCGGCGCGAGCGCGGCGCGAATCTCGTCGAGGGTCGGATCGGCGGGCAGGATTTGGGCCATGACCGTCAGATACGCCGTGCCGAACCGCTCGGCAACCGTATCAGCACGAGCGATGCGGCCACGAGCACGCCGCCCAATATTTCCACCGCGCTCAACATCTCGTGGAACACCAGCCAGCCGGCCACAGCCGCGACGACCGGCTGGACCAGCAGGGTCAGCCCGATCACCAGCGGGGAGAAGCGCGGCAGCGCCCAGATGAGCAGGCCCTGCCCGACAAGCTGGCTCATCAGCGCGAGGACGATCAGCGGTGCCCAGTTCTGCGGCACGATCGCCTCGCCAAGCGCCAGCGCCGCGGCGAGCAGGATAGGGATGCCTGCCGCCGACGATATGGCGAGCGCCGACCAAGGGCCGATTTCCCCCCGCACCCGCTGCATCATCAGCACATAGCCCGTGTAGAGCGCGCCCGCGAGCAGGCTCAGCAGGTCGCCGACCAGATAGGCGGAAGAGGCTTCATAGCTTTGCCCCATCAACAGCGCCGAGCCCGCGAAGGCGAGCAGGATCGCGACCGCCTGCCAGCCGCGCGGCAGCGTGCGCGCCAGCACGATGCCCCAGATGACGAGCAACAGGCTGGCACTGTTGCCGAACAGCGTCGCGTTGGCGACCTTCGTCTGCAGAATGCCGATGTGCCAGGCGGCGAGGTCGAGCGCGAAGAAGGCGCCGGCGCCGAGCGCGATCCACAGCGCGCGCGCCGATGGCAGCCGGCCGCCGGTTTCGCGGCGCATCAGCAAGAACAGCACGGGCAGCGCCAGCGTCAGACGCCAGACCCCGACCGCCATCGGGCCGGTGTCGGCGAAACGCACGACCATCGCGGTCAGCGACAGCGCCAGATTGCCCCCGACGAGCGCCGCGAACGCCCAGCGGCCCGCAGGCGGACCGGCTTGCGGCGAGGCGTCGAGGCTTTCGATCTTGGCTGTCATTTAGATTTTCTTTTGCTACCCACCATTGTGCCGGCGGCGCTGCGACCATAGCTTTGCGGGCCATAGCGACGACCGATGGGGCCGTCGCGGATAAAATGAGACGTGGAGGAAGCATGGCCTTATCGCTCTTCGATCCGATCAAGCTGGGCGCGATCGACGCGCCAAACCGCATCATCATGGCGCCGCTCACGCGCGGCCGCGCAGGCCCCGGATTCGTCCCCAATGAACTCGCGCGCGAATATTATCGCCAGCGCGCGTCGGCGGGTCTCATCATCTCCGAAGCGACGGGCATTTCGCAGGAAGGCCTTGGCTGGCCTTCGGCGCCGGGGCTGTGGACCGACGCGCAGGTCGAGGGTTGGAAGCCCGTGACGGACGCCGTCCATGCCGCGGGCGGCCGCATCGTCGCCCAGCTCTGGCACATGGGGCGCCTCGTCCATTCGGTGTTCAACGACGGCAAGCCCCCGGTTTCGGCGTCGGCGACCACCGGGCCCGGAAAGGCGCATACCCCGGTCGGCCGGCGCGATTATGAAGAGGCGCGCCCGCTGCGCCTCGACGAAATTCCGCGCGTGATCGCCGATTATGCAAAGGCGGCGGAGAATGCGAAGAAGGCCGGCTTCGACGGCGTTCAGCTCCACGGCGCCAACGGCTATCTGATCGACCAGTTCCTGCGCGACGGATCGAACCTGCGTGACGATGATTATGGCGGCCCGGTCGAGAACCGCATCCGCCTGCTGCGCGAAGTGACCGAGGCGCTGATCGGCGTCTGGGGCAAGGACCGCGTCAGCGTGCGGCTGTCGCCCAACGGCGAGACCCAGGGCGTCGACGACAGCGCTCCCGAAAAACTCTTCCCCGCCGCCGCCGCCGCGCTCGATGCGCTCGGTATCGGTTTCCTCGAATTGCGCGAGCCCGGCCCCGACGGCACCTTTGGCCGCACCGATGTGCCCAAACAGTCGCCGGCCATCCGTCAGGCGTTCAAGGGTCCGCTGATCCTCAACAGCGACTATGACGTCGCCAAGGCCGAAGCGGCGCTCGAAAGCGGCGTTGCCGATGCGATCGCCTTTGGTCGGCCGTTCATCGGCAACCCCGATCTTGTCGAGCGCATCCGCACCGGCGCCGAGTGGGCAGCCGACAATCCGCAGACCTGGTACTCGCCCGGCCCCGAAGGCTATACCGATTATCCGGCGCTGGTAACGGCCTGACCCGATACACCTCCCTGTCGCGGCGCGATGGGGAGGAGACAGCCTGCCGGGCTGACAGCGGGGCCGGGGGCCGACCACCACCTTCGGTGTTCGATCTGCCACCGCTACGCCGCCGCGAGAATTTCTAGTCCCGCTGCGCGATAGCCTTGTCGACGATCCCGGCGCCGATCGGTCCCAATATCTTGCCGCCGAAGCGGAAGGCGAGGAACGCGCCGACGAGCAGCAGGACCGGCGCGATGAACAGGGCGATGATCGCGGCAATCAGCACGACGAAGAACAGGGTCGTGAAGCCGCCGGTCATTTCGCGCTGTCCCTGCGGGCCGAGTTCGATCGTGCGCGGACCTTTGGCATCCCACCATTTGCCGGTGACGATCGTCTTGCGACCGCCCGCCGGCGGACGGGCCGCCCGACGTTGCGGAGAGCGCGCCGGCGCCGCAGCGGCCACGCCGGGCTTTCCCGGCTGATCCTTCCACGGCTGCTTGCGATTGATCGCCGCGACGGCGGCCGCCATGCGCGGGTCCGCCGGCGGCACCGGCGTTTCGATCACCAATTCGATGGTTTCGGGCGCCAGATCGGCGGCGGCCGCTTCGGGGGAGCGCCGCGCCGCTGGCCGCACCGGCTCATGACCCATCCGCCGGTCATGCTCGGCCATGCGTTCGGCGGCGCTGAGCGGCACGGTGCCGGTGTCGCGATCGATCACCACCAGCCGTCCGCCGCGCTCGATCACGGAATAACGGCTGGGGGGTGGTCGATCAGCCAATGCCGAATTGTTCCTTCAGGGCCAGCATCGCGAGCGCGGCCTTCGCCGCTTCGCCGCCCTTATCCTTGCGCGTCTTGTCGGCGCGTGCAAGCGCCTGTTCCTCATTCTCGACCGTAAGAATGCCGTTGCCGATCGCGAGACCGTCGAGCGTCAGCGCCATGATGCCGCGCGCACTTTCGTTCGAGACGACCTCGAAATGATAGGTTTCGCCGCGGATCACGACGCCCAGTGCGACATAGGCGTCGTAGCGCCCGCTGTCGGCAGCGAGCGAGATCGCCGCAGGCACTTCGAGCGCGCCGGGGACGGTGACGGTGTCATGGCTGTGCCCCTCGGCTTCGAGCGCGCTGCGCACGCCGTCGAGCAGCATGTCGTTGAGGTGCGAATAAAAGCGGGCTTCGACGATCAGGACATGCGCCATCAGGCTTCTCCGGGAATGGGGCGTTCGCCGACGACCGACAGGCCATAGCCTTCGAGTCCGACGATATTGCTGTGGGTCGGGGTGAGCAGTTCCATCGCATGAACGCCAAGGTCGGCGAGAATCTGCGCGCCGATCCCGTAAGTGCGAAGGTCCATGCCGCCGCTCGGCGCCGGGGCCGCCTCGGCATCGGCGGATCCCGGGAGCGGACGCATCAGCATCACGATCACCCCGCTACCGGCCTCGCCGATCGCGTCCATCGAGCGCTGCAGGCGCCGCTTTTTGGGACCGGGCCGGCCCATGATGTCGTCGAAGATCGACACGGCGTGCATGCGCACGAGCGTCACGCCATCGGGATCGACCGGACCTTTCTGGAGCACCAGATTGACGCTGCCATCGATCTTGTTGCGATAGGATTTGAGGCGCCAGTCGCCGCCGTAATCGGATTCGAACGGCTCGTCCGACACGCATTCGACCAGCCGGTCGGTGCGGTTTCGGTATGCAATGAGGTCGGCGATCGTCCCGATCTTGAGTCCGTGACGCCGTGCGAAGGGAACGAGGTCGTCGAGCCGCGCCATCGTCCCGTCGTCGTTCATGATTTCGCAGATCACGCCCGACGGGTTGAGCCCGGCGAGGCGGGCGATGTCGACCGAGGCCTCGGTATGGCCGGCGCGGACGAGCACGCCGCCATCGCGCGCGATCAGCGGAAAGATATGGCCCGGCGTCACGATATCGTCGCGGCTCTTGCCCGCATCGATCGCGACCGCGACGGTGCGCGCGCGGTCGCCCGCCGAAATGCCGGTGGTCACGCCCTCGCGCGCCTCGATCGAGGTGGTGAAGGCGGTTTCGTGCCGCGTACCGTTATTGCGGCTCATCAATTCGAGCCCGAGCGTCTCCACGCGCGCGCGCGTCAGCGTCAGGCAGACGAGGCCGCGGCCGTGGGTCGCCATGAAGTTGATCGCGTCGGGAGTCGCCATCTGCGCCGGAATGACAAGGTCGCCCTCATTCTCGCGGTCCTCGTCGTCGACGAGGATGAACATGCGGCCGTTGCGCGCCTCGGCGATGATCTCCTCGGGCGTCGCCATCGGCGACAGGTCGCTGCCGTGCGCGAGCCAGTTCTCGAGCTTGCGCAGCGTGTCGGCGGTCGGGTTCCAGCCATCGGAATCGAGGTCGCGAAGGCTGTTGGCGTGGAGGCCCGCGGCGCGCGCCAGTCCCGAGCGGGACATGGTGCCGTTTTCGACGATGGCACGGATACGATCGATGAGCTGTGTGGACATGTCCACCATGTCTCACATCATAATGTGATTGTCAATCGTCATATCACATTGGCGGTCAATTCGGACCGAAAGTCGCCCCCGGATCGCGCACCGCGCCTTCCTTCGCATTGAGCAGGGCGCTGAGCTGGCCGGTGCGGTCGTCGCGCTTCGCATAGTCGCGCGCCGACATGCCCGCAATATGGTCGGCCTTGTCGGGGTTTGCGCCATTGCGGACGAGCAGGCGGACCATCGCGGGATTCTTGGCCTGCACGGCGAGGATCAGGGCGGTTTCGCCGCGCCGGTTGGTCTGGTCGACCGGCGCCTTCGCGGCGAGCAGTTCCTCGGCGCCTTCGGTGAAATTCATCAGCGCGCAGTGCATCAGCGGGGTGACGCCCTGGCGGTCGGAGATCGACGGGTCGGCGTTCTTGGCGACCAGAAAGCGCAGCCAGGTCGCGTCGCGCCGCTTGGCGACGATGATCAGCGCGGTCTCGCCGGTGTCGGGATTGCGCGTGTTCACAAAGGAGGGATCGTCCTTAAGCGCATCGGTCGCCTTGGTGCCGTCGCGGCTCTCGACCGCCTGCAGAAAACCGTAAGCGCCGCGAAACTGAGCCAGCGCCGGACTGGCCGCAAAGGCGCCGATCGTGGCGGCGGCGAGCAGGCCGAAAGAAGCGAGGCGAAATTCCGCGCGTCGGAACATAGTCGAGAACCCCCGGGACAATTTGTCCGCGCTCGCGCGAGGACAATGGTTGATTTTCACCGCTTAGCCGACCAAGGCTGGCCGCATGATGAATATCGCAAACATGGGACAAAAGCTTGTCCGTTCAAGTGGTCTGCTGATGATGACCGCGATGCTTGCGGCATGCAATGCCCCGTCCGGCAACACCGCCGCCACACCGCCGCTGGCGGGCGCGAAGATCGGCGGGCCGTTCACGCTCACCGATCAGGATGGCAGGACCGTTCGCGACACCGACTTCGCGGGCAAATACCGCCTTGTCTATTTCGGCTACAGCTATTGCCCCGACATCTGCCCGGTCGATTTGCAAAAGTTGATGCGCGGGCTTGCCGCGTTCGAAAAGAGCGATCCGGCGCGTGGCGCGATGATTGCGCCGATATTCGTCACCGTCGATCCCGAGCGCGATACACCCGCGACGCTGAAGCCCTTTGTCGGCCGCTACCATCCGCGGCTGCTCGGCCTCACCGGCACGCCCGAACAGATTGCGGCGATCGCCAAGGCCTATGTCGTCACCTATAACAAGGTGCCGGGATCGGCGCCCGACCGCTATTTGATGGCGCACAGCCAGCTCGCCTTCCTGATGGACCCCGACGGCAAGCCGGTCGCGCTTCTGCCGCTCGACGATCCGTCGACCGACATCGACGAAGGCGCGCCCGACAAGGTCGCCGCCGATCTGGCGAAGTGGGTGAAGTGAACCCGGCCGGGCGCCGCTTCTGGGAAGCGCCGCTCGCCAGCCTCGACGCGGGCGAGTGGGAAGCACTGTGCGACGGCTGCGGCAAATGCTGCCTCCACAAGCTGGAGGACGAGGAGACCGGCCGCATCTATCCGACCAATGTCGCGTGTCGCCTGCTCGACCTTACCACGGCGCGCTGCGGGGATTACAAGCATCGCCGCCGCCATGTTCCCGACTGCCTGACACTGACCAGGGCCAAGGTGGCCGACATCGAATGGTTACCGCAAACCTGCGCCTATCGGCTGCGCGCCGAAGGCGAACCGCTGCCCGACTGGCACTATCTTGTTTGCGGCGACCGCGATGCGGTCCACCGCGCAGGGCAGTCGATCGTTGGCTGGACAGTGGGCGAGGATATGGCGGGCCCGCTGGAGAATCATCTTGTCGAACGCGTCGTCTGATCTTCGCGACGAGCGGCCGCAAATCCGTGTCGGCGAGACGAGCTGGCCCGTGCGGCTCGTCCATCACGCCCAGTCGCGCCGCTACAAGCTGATCTTCGACGGCGCGCGCGGCGAGTTGCGCCTGACCTTGCCGCGCCGTGCGAACGCGGCGCGCGCGCTTCAATGGGCGAGCGAGCAGCAGGACTGGCTCGCGGCACAGGTCGGCAAGGCCGATGCGCCGGTGATCGTCGTCCCCGGCGCGGAGGTTCCGGTGTTCGGGGCGCTGCGCCGCATCGACTGGAGCCCCGCAGCGCCGCGCGCGGTGCGGCTGACCGAAGACGCGCTCGTCGTCGGTGGTCCGGCCGAAACCGTGGGTCGCCGGATCGAGCGGTGGCTGAAGGCCGCGGCGCTGGATGTGATGACGCGCGAGAGCCATGAGATTGCCGCGCGCGCCGGGCTGAAGGTGGGCCGGATCGGCGTCGGCGATCCGCGCAGCCGCTGGGGCAGTTGCACCCAAGACGGCGATCTGCGCTATAGCTGGCGGTTGGTGATGGCGCCCGACCATGTCCGCCGTGCCACCGTCGCGCACGAGGTCGCGCACCTGCGGCACATGGACCATAGCCCGGCCTTTCACGCGTTCGTCGATACGCTGCATGATGGCAACGTCGGCATGGCCCGGGCCTGGCTGCGCCGCGAGGGGCGCGGCTTGCACCGCTATCGGTTCAGCTAGAAGGCGTTGCGCTGATCCACACCGTTCGCCCTGAGCTTGTCGAGGGGCCCTTCGCCCTTTTACACCCCAAGCGGGAGGACGGTGCTTCGACACACTCCGCACGACCCAGGTTGATGGGCCTGTTTCAGCGCTTGATACTCTAATTCCCGTCGCCATTCGTGCCGCGCGGCAGCTGCCCCTTTTGCGCGGGCTGTGGCGGGGCCTTCGGCGCGGGAATAGTGACGATCTTCCCTTGCGAGGGCCGGGCGGCGGCTCCATTTTCGGCGGGCGAGCGGCGCCCGGTCTGTTCTTCGATCCACTGCTGGTTGAGCACCGGTCCAGCGTCCTGTTGCGGCTGGACTTGCGGCTCGTCCGGCTGCTGCGGAGGGCGGCTGTCATAGGGCAGCTCGATCGGCATCCCATTGTCGTCGGTCAGCCCTTCCTGGCCGGGTTCGCCCAGATAGGCGTCATTCTCGTCCTCAAGCTGCCATTAGGGCAGCTTGACGGCGGTGTCGAACGGTTCGACCGGACGGCCGGCAACCGCGACGCGCATATAGTCGGCAAAGGCTCTGGCCGGCGCGTGGCCGCCCTGCAGCCCGCCAACCGGCTTCGCATCGTCGCGGCCCATCCACACGCCCGTGGTCAGCCCGCTCGAAAAGCCGAGGAACCAACCGTCCTTGTTGCTCGATGTCGTGCCGGTCTTGCCCGCGACCGGACGGCCGATCTGCGCCGCGCGGCCGGTGCCGGTCGCGACCGCAGTCTGGAGCAGATCGGTGATTCCCGCCGCGACCCAATTGTCGACCAGCACCTGCCCGCGCTCGGCGGGGCGCTGGTAGAGCAGCCGTCCGTCGGCGGTCGTCACCTTGGTGATGCCATAGGGCTGCGCCGACACGCCCTTGCGCGCGACCGCAGCAAAGGCGGCGGTCATGTCGATCACGCGCACCTCGGCGCTGCCGAGCACCATCGAGGGGTGGGTGTTGATCGGTGTCGTGATGCCGAACCGGCGCGCCATATTGGCGACTGCCGAGAAACCGACCTCGTCGCCCAGCTTCGCTGCAACGGTATTGATCGAATAGGCGAAGGCGGTACGCAGGCTGATCGGCCCCGAGAAGCGACCCGACGAGTTGCGCGGGCTCCAGCCACGGATGGTCACCGGCTCGTCGACGACCTGCTCGTCGACCGTATGCCCCGCCTCGAGCGCGGCCATATAGACGAACAATTTCCACGCCGAACCCGGCTGGCGCAGCGCCTGCGTTGCGCGATTATAGTTCGACGTCACATAATCGGTGCCGCCGACCATGGCACGCACGGCGCCGTCGCGGTCGATCGAAACGAGCGCCGCCTGCACACCCTTCGGCGTGTCGGCCTGGATCGCCGCAGTCGCCGCGCGCTGCATCTTGAGGTCGATCGTCGTATAGACGTCGAGCGCCTCGCCGCCCTCGTCGATCAGCATGTCGAGCTGCGGCAGCGCCCAGTCGCTGAAATAGCGTGCGCTGTTCTGCCCGGTTTCCTGCGCGAGCTGGACGTTCGCAGGTTCGGCGCTGTCGGCCTGGCTGCGCGTGATGAAACCGCCGTCGACCATCGTGTCGAGAACGACGCCGGCGCGGCCGAGCGCCGCCTGTGCGTCGGCGGTCGGCGAATAGCGCGACGGCGCCTTGACAAGACCCGCGACCACCGCCGCCTCGGACAGCGACATCTGCGTCGCGCTGTGTCCGAAGAAACGCCGCGATGCGGCGTCGATGCCATAGCTGCCGCCGCCGAAATAAACCTTGTTGAGATAGAGTTCGAGCAGCTCGTCCTTCGAGAATTTCCATTCGAGCGCGAGCGCGAGCACCATCTCGCGCGCCTTGCGCGTCCAGGTGTAGCTGTTCGACAGAAAGATGTTGCGCGCGAGCTGCTGGGTGATCGTCGAGGCGCCCTGCATGCGGCGCCCGGTGCCATAGTGGCGGACGGCGAATACGGCGGCGCGGCTCATCCCGACGGGATCGATACCGGGATGGTAGCGAAAGCGGCGGTCCTCGACCGCGACCATCGCGTCCTGCATTACCTGCGGCGTTTCGTTGAGTGTCAGCCAGCGCCCGTAGTTCGGCCCGAGCGAGAGAAATACGGTGCCGTCGGCGGCATGGACGCGAATCGTCTGGCCGACCGGAGACTTTTTGAGCTCCTCGAAACTCGGGACGCGCTGCACCGCGATGCCGACCGCGACCGCGATGGCGACAACGCCGACGAGCGCGAGACCGAGGCCCCAGCGGACGATCCGCCCGAACCACAGCCGTGCGCGCGATTTGGGAGCGGACGAACCGCTCCCCTTGCCTGCCGATGACGATTTACCCGAGGAAGCCTGCTGTCGTTCGCGGCGCAAAGCCCGTGTCCTTCTCTTGCTGCGCCCCAGTATGCGTCAGCACCGCGAAGGCCTGATCAGCCCTCGCCGCTTTTCGCCTCATCCCGCCCGCGCTCTGCGAAGTCAAGCGCCGCGCTGTTGATGCAGTATCTGAGTCCCGTCGGTCCGGGGCCGTCGGGGAAGACATGGCCCAGATGACCTTCGCATTTCGCGCAGCGCACTTCGGTGCGGACCATGCCATGGCTGACGTCGCGATGCTCGCTCACCGCGGCGTCGCCGGCGGGGGCGGTATAGCTTGGCCATCCCGAACCGCTGTCATATTTCGTGCGGCTGTCGAAAAGCGGCTCGCCGCAACCGGCGCACCGATAGATGCCGTCGCCCTTGTGGTCGGTATATTTACCGGTGAAGGCACGTTCGGTGCCGCCCTCGCGCAGCACATGATGGGCCATCGGATCGAGGGTTTTGTCTGTCTTCGGATCGGTCATGCGATGATCTCCTTTCGACGCGGTTTCGCCAGCGTCGGCGTTCGTTCCAATATCGGCGCGAAGTCCCCCCGCCGCAAGGGGCGGCGCGGTCAACGCGCGACGATTCGCGTGGCCCGGGAGGCCATTCGCACCAGCGGCGGAAAAAGGGACGCCATGGCTGTCATCGATCCGGCCGTGCGGGGGTTTTCCCCCATCCGCCATATCAGGCTCGCGAGCGCAAACGGCCGCGCCATGCGCTGGGCCAGCGCCTTCTGAAATGCCGGCGCCGCGCCGGGGCCGCCGTCCCGCCATGCCCGAACAGCGGCGTCGGCGCTTGCGAGCGCGAGCCCCATGCCCTCGCCGGCGAGCGACGCGATGACGCCGGCCTGGTCGCCGAGCCTGAACAATCCCGGTGCCGTGTCCGCTGTCCGCCAGCCATAGGGAACATGGCCGATCGCATCGATGCTGCGCCGCCAGTCAGTATAAGCGAGCCGCTCGCCGAGATGCGGCAGGGCCTCGCCGAGCGTGCGGAGCAGAGCATCCGGGACGCCGCCCGCTTCGTCGAGGCGCGATTTGTGGACCGCGAGGCAAAGGTTGCCACCGCCATCCTCCTGCCGCACGAGCCCGGCATAGCCGCGATCGAACAGATGCAATTCCACCGAATCGCCGATCAGGCGATCGAGCGCCGGATGCGCGGGCAACCGTAACCGCAGGCCGATCACCGGATCGCTTCGCTGCCATTCGGCGGGATCGCGGGGAAATCCCCGAAAGCCATGCTTGCCCGCCGCAAGAAAGATCGAAGGCGCGATCAGCGCCGCGCCATCGCGCGTCCGCACCGTGCCATCTTCCAGCGCCGTTGCATGAACCCCGCGTTCGATCCCGGCGCCCGCCGCCAGGGCTGCCGCCTGCAGCGTACCGTCGAGGCGGAGGCGCGACACGCCCATCGCCTCGGCGGGCAGCAGCGTCTCGTTCGACCGCCTGCCTGCAAACAGCCGCACGCACCGGACCGGTTGCCCGCCGAGCGCCGTGCGATCGATACCGAGCGCGCCGAGCCGCGCGAGCGTCTGCCAGCTGAGGAAGCCGCCGCACAGGGCATCGCCGGTCTCGCGCGACCGTTCGAGCAGCAGCGGCTTCCCCCCGGCCCGCGCCAGCCCGATCGCCGCCGCCGACCCCGCGGGTCCCGCGCCAACGACGATCGCCTCGGGCGCGGTCACGGCGTCACCGGATCCGCTCGACGCAGAGCCGGTAGGGAAAGCTGCGGAAGATCCGGCATTCGCTTGCTGTATCGGGTAGCGCGTCGGCGAGCATCGCCTGCCACTCAGCACGGCGAAAGCTGCGCCCGACCGATAATTGCCCGTCGCGGCGCACGATCGGATCGACCAGCGCAAGGCCCGCGAGCAGCGGATAGCCCGCGAAGGGCAGGCGCTGGCGATGGAGGTCGTTAACCAGCCAGCCGCGCGCGCATTCCCGCTCCATGAAGCGCAAAAACTCGATGCGCTGCGCGCGCGTCATATGATGGGTGACGAGGCTGGACAGGATGATATCCCACCCCTGCCCCGCCAGATCGCGGTAATCGCCGGTGATCAGCCGTGCGGTGCCGACGAGCTTTGCAGCCGCGACCGGCGCACTCTTCGGATTGAGGTCGACGCCGACAAGGTCGAGCGATACGCCGCGGGCCTCGCCCCACCGCGCGACCCGCGCCAGCATGTCGCCGGCGCCGAACCCGACGTCGAGAATGCGCAGCGGCTTCGCGTTCAGCCCGCGCGCGCGGATGCGCTCGAGAAAGCCGACCGTCGGTCGCCGCGCAAGCGTCAGCCCGTTGATCCGCGACAGGTCGGCCAGAACCCTCGCGTAGCGCGCGGGCGGCAATTCCGCGGCGTCCATCTCCTCCTCGCGCTCGATCGGCTTTGCGAGGCTGGCGAAGGGGTTCACGCCCCGATTCCGCCAGAGTCGAACCGGATCGCTTCGGCGGCCAAGCCGGGGCCGAAGGCGATCGCGACCCCTCGCCCCGTCGCGCCTCGCGCCATCATCCCGTCGAGTACGAACAGGATCGTCGCCGACGACATGTTGCCGAAGCGCGCGAGCACCGACCGGCTGTCTGCAAGCGCGTCTGCCGGCACGCCCAGCGCATGCTCGACCGCGTCGAGCACCGAACGGCCGCCGGCGTGGACGGCGAGCAGCGGCGGGAGCGCATCACCGCCGAACAGCGTCTCGCGTATCTGCGGGGCACCCAGCGCCTCGCGCAACCGTCCGGGCACCTCGCCCGACAGGGTCATTTCGAATCCTCTGTCGCCGATATCCCAGCGGATCAGATCTTCGCTGTCGTCGAGCGCGAGGCTGCGCCCCTCACCCAGCACCAATCCGCCGGGCGCGGCCGATACGATGCCCGCCGCCGCGCCGTCGCTGAACTGCAGCATCGCGAGCAAAGGTTCGGGCTGGTCAGCGAGGCTGAGATGCAGCGTCGACAGTTCGACACTGACGATGAGCACGACCGCGTCGGCGTCCGACCGCACGATATGGCGCGCGGTGCGGAGAGCGGTGACCCCGGCATAGCAGCCCATGAAACCGATGAGCACACGCTCGACCGTCGGCAGAAGACGCAGCCGCCGCGCGAGAATCTGGTCGATCCCCGGCGCGACAAAGCCGGTGCAACTCGCGACGACGATGTGGGTGATGCGCGCCGGGTCGAAGGCGTCGCCGAGCGCGGTAACGGCCTGCATGGCCAGATCGGGCGCATGGCGCGCATAGGCCGCCATGCGCGCCGAGGTCGGCGGGAGGCCGGGGCTATCGTAAAAGCCGCCCGGCGCCACCGGCGATCCGCCGTTCGCCGTCGGCGGCAGCACCGACCAGCGATGCGCGATCCCCGACCGCGCCGCCATACGCGCGAACAGTGCGCGGATACGCTCGTCGTCGAGGCGCGGCGTTGCCCAGTCGATAAACGCCTGATGGATATCGTGATCGGGCACCGCCGTGGCGAGGGCGTTGAGCCGCACGGGATGCGGAGGGAGCGGGGGGCTGCTCATGGCGCTGGTTAGACCTAAAACAAGGGCACCGCCAGCCGCTAAGCGCGCCCGCGCCTTTACCGCGGATTAACCATGACAATGCTATGGGAATATCCGTGAAGCTGCGCTTTTTGCCTGTATTTTTCCTGTGTCTCGCGGCGCCGTCCGCCGCTTCGGCACAGTGCGTGCTGTGCGGGCAGCAGAAGAGCGGTTCGATCCCGACGAGTCCCAACGCCGACACGCCGCTCCGCATCGACATCGAAACCCAGCTCGACATGGGCCGCGTCGCGGCGGGAACCGGCGGGGGAGAGGTCACGCTCGACCCGGTGACCGGCGCGCGCCGGCTAAGCGGCGATGTCCGCGATCTCGGCGGCTTCGCGGTGACAGGCACCGTGACGGTGCGCGGCGAACCCGGCGCCGGGGTGCGCGTCTTTCTGCCTGCCTCGGTCGATCTCGAAAGCGGCACCGGCGGCACCGCGCGCGTCGTCGATCTGGCGACCGACCTCGGCGCCGCGCCGCGCCTCGGCGCCGACGGCCGACTGCAGTTCCGCTTCGGCGGCCGGCTGCAGGTCAGCGGTGCGACAGGCGGCGACTATCGCGGGCGGATTCCGGTGACAGTAGAATATCAGTAAGGCATGCGTCGGCTTTGGTGTGGTGAGCTGCCATAAACTCCTCTCCCCTTGAGGGAGAGGATAGCGCAGCTTGCTCCGTCAGGAGCTAGCGAAGCTTGGAGAGGGGGTGCGCCGCCCGTGGGGCTAGAACCCCTCTCAACTACGGCTAGGCAGCAAGCTGC
>JAEWIL010000188.1 GCA_023387085.1 Pseudomonadota bacterium
CGCGCAGACTGTGATCAACCGCTACGCGACGGCGGCGATGCGCCACGCCGATTGCGCCGCGCTGATCATTCCGTCGCTGCCCGGCTTTATGCGCGCCGACGAGATTGTCGGACGGCTCGACGGGGTCTTGCTCACCGGGACTCCATCGAACGTCGCGCCGGCGCTCTATGGCGATCCGGCGGCAGGCGAGGGGCCGTTCGATCCCGATCGCGATACGATGATGCTCGAACTGGTCGATGCGGTGATCGCGGCGCGGCGGCCACTGTTCGGCATCTGCCGCGGATTTCAGGAAATCAACGTCGCGCTCGGCGGAACGCTGCGGCGCGACACGTCGGCGAGCGCCGACCTGCTGTATCATCACGCGCCCGACGGTGTGCCGTTCGATGCCATGTTCGATCATCGCCACAAGGTCGATCTGGTCGAGGGTGGGCTGCTCGCTTCGGCCTATCAGGCGCCGTCGCTCGACGTGAATTCGGTTCATTATCAGGGCATCGGCAAGCTCGCCGACGGGTTGGCCGTGGAGGCGCGGGCGCCCGACGGCCTCGTCGAGGCCTATAGCGCGCGTCCGAACGGCGCCCCGTTGCTCGCGGTGCAATGGCACCCGGAATGGCACACCGACAAAAGCGACCAGAGCCGAACCTATTTTCAGCTTCTCGGCCGCGCATTAAGAGGCGAATTATGAACCGCCGCGTCACCCGCTACGATCGCTATCTCGCACGGATCAGCTTTTCGCCCTGAGGGCCTGGAATCCGGTTTTCCTTTCCAGATACCCAGGAGTTTTGACATGCCCCGCAATCACGACATCGCCGAACTGCGCCGCCTCGACGTCGCGCACCATCTTCCCGCACAGGCTGACTGGGCCGAAATCGAACAGCTTGGCGGCAGCCGCATCATCACCCATGCCGAGGGAGCCTATATCACCGACGGCGACGGGCACCGCATCCTCGACGGCATGGCGGGCCTCTGGTGCGTCAACGTCGGTTATGGCCGCGAAGAGCTGGTCGAGGCGGCGGCGGCCCAGATGCGCGAGCTTCCCTTCTATAACACCTTCTTCAAGACCGCGACGCCGCCGACGGTCACGCTCGCAGCGAAGATTGCGGACCTCACGGGGCAGCGCCTGCCGCACATTTTCTTCAACGCCTCGGGCAGCGAAGCGAACGATACCGTCTTCCGCATGGTGCGCCACTATTGGAAGCTGAAGGGCGAGCCGAAACGCACCGTCTTCATCAGTCGCTGGAACGCCTATCATGGCTCGACCGTCGCCGGCGTCTCGCTCGGCGGGATGAAGGCGATGCACGCGCAGGGCGACCTGCCGATCCCCGGCGTCGAACATGTCCGGCAGCCCTATTATTTCGGCGAAGGGCAGGGGATGAGCGAGGACGAGTTTTGCGACGCCTGCGTTCAGGCGATCGAGGACAAGATACTCGAGGTGGGTCCCGAAAATTGCGCTGCCTTCATCGGCGAGCCGGTTCAGGGCGCGGGCGGCGTCATCATCCCGCCGAAGGGCTATTGGCCGAAGGTCGAGGCGGTGGTTCGCAAATATGGCCTGCTGCTTGTGTCGGACGAGGTGATCTGCGGTTTCGGCCGCACCGGCAAGATGTGGGGGCACGAGACGATGGGCTTCACGCCCGACCTGATGCCGATGGCAAAGGGGCTGTCGTCGGGCTATCTGCCGATTTCGGCGACCGCGGTCGCGAGTCATGTCGTCGATGTGCTCAAGACCGGTGGCGATTTCGTCCACGGTTTCACCTATTCTGGACACCCTGTGGCGGCGGCGGTTGCGCTCGCCAATATCGACATCATCGAACGCGAAGGGCTGGTCGAGCGCACCGGCAGTGTTACCGGCCCGCATCTCGCCAAGGCACTGGCGACGCTGAACGACCATCCGCTCGTCGGCGAGACGCGCTCGATCGGGCTGCTCGGCGCGGTCGAGATCGTTGCCGACAAGGCCACGCGCGCGCGCTTCGGCGGCGCCGAGGGCACCGCCGGACCGATGGCGCGCGATGCCTGCATCGCGAACGGCCTTATGGTGCGCGGCATCCGCGACAGCCTGGTCATGTGCCCGCCGCTGATCATCACGACCGAACAGATCGACGAGATGGTTGCCATCATTCGCAAATCGCTCGATGAGATCGAACCGAAACTCCGCGCAATCTAAAGAGGAAAGTTCAAACCCTTATGCCCTCCGGCCTTTTTGCCCTGCTCGACGACGTCGCCACCATCGCCAAGGTGGCGGCCGCGAGCATTGACGACATCGGCGCTGCGGCGTCGAAGGCCGGCGTGAAGGCGGCGGGAGTTGTCGTCGACGATACCGCGGTGACCCCGCGTTATGTCACCGGCTTCACCCCCGACCGCGAACTGCCGATCATCTGGCGGATCACCAAGGGCTCCCTGTTCAACAAGCTGGTGCTCATCCTGCCGGCGCTGCTTTTGCTGTCGGCCTTTCTGCCGTGGGCGATCACGCCGCTGCTGATGATGGGCGGCGCCTATCTTTGTTACGAAGGCGCCGAAAAGGTCATCCACTCGTTGCAGGCGGACAAGACGAGCCTGGCTGAAGATGCCGCGATTGTCGCCGACAAGACGCATGAAGAGACGATGGTGAAGGGCGCGGTGCGCACCGACTTCATCCTGTCGGCCGAGATCATGGTGATCGCGCTGAACGAGGTCCTCGACGAGCATCTCGTGATGCGCGGCGCGACCCTGGCGCTCGTCGCGGTCGTCATCACCGCCGCCGTTTATGGCGTCGTCGGCCTGATCGTGAAGATGGACGACATCGGTCTGCATATGGCGAAAGAGGGCAATGCGGCGCGGCGCGCGATCGGACGCGGTCTGGTCGCCTTCATGCCGAAACTGCTCGCCGCGCTCGCGACGATCGGCACCGCGGCGATGCTGTGGGTCGGCGGCCAGATCGTCCTGCACGGGCTCCACGAATATCATATCGGCGGCATCGCCGAGGCGCTGGAATCGCTGGCGCATTCGGTGCCCGGCGGACTCCCGCTCGAAGGCCTGTGGACCTGGCTGATCAAGGCGACCGGCGACGGCATTTTCGGCCTGCTGCTCGGTAGCGTAATCGTGGGCTTGCTATATTTCGTGCCGGGCAAGAAGGCGGCGCACTGAAATTCGTCATCCCGGACTTGCTCCGGGATGCGCTGCGGCCTTGAAGTCATGGAACCCGGATCAAATCCCGGGTGACGAAGAGTGGGCTTAAAGCCACAAAAGCCCCGCATGCGCGCATTCAATTTGTGCCTTTTGTGGCCTTAAGGGGACAAAAGATTCGCATGCATGCGTCGAAATGTCGCCTTTGTCCCTTAAGACTTGCCGACCCAGGCGGGCCGAGCATGTTGGATCAACCGAAAGAAAGAGCCAAGGTCGAAGGCTCTCACGTCCTGATAAAGTAGGAAAGCGCTTTCTTCGCAGTTTCATTATCTCGTCATCCCGGACTTGATCCGGGATCCATTGCCGCGCTGGGATCATGGATCCCGGATC
>JAEWIL010000239.1 GCA_023387085.1 Pseudomonadota bacterium
TCGACCGCCGCCGCGGCCGCATCGGCGGCATCGGCGGCCGCGTCGGCGGCGTCAGCGGCTTCGGCGGCGTAGTCGATCGGTTCGGCCGCGTCGACCGCCTCGGTGGCGTCCTCGACCGGCGTATCCCACTGGTCGCGATGCTCCTTCAGCTCCTTGACGCTGACCTTCATCAGCTTGGCGAGCTTGGCGAGCTCGGCGTCGCTGAGGTCGGCGAGCTGCTTTTCCTTGGGCAGGTCCTTGAAATCCTTTTCGATCTCGGGGCCGCGGTCCATGAACTTGCTCACCAGCGGCGGGACTGCCTTGATCATCGCGAGCATCAGTTCGGGATCGGCCTGCAGCGCCATCCACTCGGCGGCATAGGCCGCGCCGGTGGGTGTCGTGAAAAAGGCGTTCATCTCGCCGAGCTGCTGCGCGGTGAACTTGCGGGCATAGGCATGCGCCAATCCGGTCCGCATCGGACCTTCCAGATCGCCCAGCGCTTCGCTGATCAGCGGCTTGACGATCTTGTTGATCTGGTCCTCGCGCTGCTGACGATAGGGATCGAACAGATTGGCAGCGGCCAGCTTGCTCTTCTCGTCGAGCGTCGCGATCTTGTCGCTCTCGACGCCGGTCTTGATCGACAGCATCGTGTCGGATGTCCCGCCGAACTCGTCCATCAGCCCCTTGAAAAGCTTGCCATAGACATTGTCGACCATCTTCTCGAGGCTGCCGGCCGGGATCAGTGCGGTCGTTGTCTGCTGCGCGAGCGCGAGTTGCGCGGGCGCGATCGCCGGCAGCTTGTCGGTGCCGAAGATTTTCTCGATCATCGCGATAGCCTGATCGATTTCCTTCTGCATCTTGGCCTTGGCGTCGGCCATCATGGCCTCGTCGCTCATTCCGTGGCCTTCGTCGGCATGCTGACTGCCTTCGTCGGTAAAGACCACCTCGGGCGCCGGCACGGCCTCGGCGGCGGGCGCTTCCTTGGGGGCGGCGAACGCCTGTACCGGCGCGAACGCCATCGCGCCGGCGAGCAGAGCGGCTTTCCAGGTCGACATATTCAATTTCCTTCCCTGTTGGTCATGCCGCCTTCTTTTCGCTTCCCGCCTTCACTTTCAACCACTTTGCCATTTGTTCGCTGACGTCGCGGCCGTCGCGGATGCCCCAGACGACCAGACTGGCGCCGCGCACGATGTCGCCGGCCGCAAAAACGCCGGGCAGGCTGGTCATCATCGTCTGGTGGTCGACGCGCAGCGTGCCCCAGCGCGTCACCGACAGGTCGGGCGCGCCGAACAGGTGCGGCAGTTCCTCGGGGTCGAAACCCAGCGCCTTGATCACCATGTCGGCGGGCAGGTCGAAGCGGCGGCCGGGATCGGCTTCGGGGCTGCGGCGGCCGCTCGCGTCGGGCGCGCCGAGGCGCATGCCCTGCACCGCGACCTCTTTCACATGTTTGTCGGCGGTGAAGCTTTCGGGGGCCGAGAGCCAGACGAATTCGACGCCTTCCTCTTCCGCATTGCTGACCTCGCGCTGCGATCCCGGCATATTGTCGCGGTCGCGGCGGTAGAGGCATTTGACCGACTTAGCGCCTTGGCGCACCGCGGTGCGGACACAGTCCATCGCGGTATCGCCGCCGCCGATCACGACGACATGCTTGTCCTTGGCGTCGAGGCGGCCGTCCTCGAATTCGACGACGGTGTCGCCGAAGCTTTTGCGGTTCGACGCGATCAGATAGTCGAGGGCGGCGACGACACCCGCGGCGTCGTTGCCCGCGACATTGATCTCGCGCGCCTTGTAGACGCCGGTCGCGATCAGGATCGCGTCGTGCTTCGCGCGAAGCTGGTCGAGTGAGGCGTCCTTGCCCACCTCGAAGCCGGTATGGAAATGAATGCCGCCCTCGGCCAGCCGCTCGATCCGGCGCATCACGACGTCCTTCTCGAGCTTGAAGCCCGGTATGCCATAGGTCAGGAGACCGCCGGCGCGGTCGTGCCGGTCATAGACATGTACCTCATGTCCCTGAACGCGCAGATATTCGGCGGCCGTCAAACCCGCCGGGCCGGCGCCGATGACGCCGACCGACTGGCCGGTCGGCTTGCCGGGCCGAAGCGGCTCGACCCAGCCCTCGGCCCACGCCGTGTCGGTAATATATTTTTCGACGCTGCCGATCGTCACCGCGCCATGGCCTGAAAATTCGATGACGCAATTGCCCTCGCACAGCCGGTCCTGCGGACAGATGCGGCCGCAGATCTCGGGCATGGTCGAGGTTGCGTTGCTGAGCTCATAGGCTTCGCGCAGCCGTCCTTCCGCCGTCAACCGCAGCCAGTCGGGGATATGGTTGTGAAGCGGGCAATGCACCGAGCAATAGGGCACGCCGCATTGCGAACAGCGCGCGGCTTGCGCGTCGGCTTGCGGAGCGGCGTAGCGTTCGGCGATCTCGCGAAAGTCGCGCGCGCGTTCCTCGGCAGAGCGCTTGTCAGGATAGGATTGTTCACGCTCCACAAACTGGAGCATGCGTTCGGAAGCCATGCAATATCCCCTTCGTTGCCGAGGCGTTGGCACGGCGCCGAGGCGCGTGTCACGAAGGAAATCGACGATAGGTCAATAATGCTGACCTTAAATTAGATCATCCGGGTCGGAGCTTGTCGCGCGCGCAACTATCTTTCGTATATGGTTCCGATTCGGACCTATCTTGCGGCCAGCCATACCAGGGCGGCGATACCCACGATGATTCGGTACCAGGCGAAGGGGCCGAACCCATAGCGCGTGACCACCGCAAGGAAGGCCTTGATCACCGCCCATGCGACGACGAAGGAAACCATCGCGCCCACGGCGATCAAGCCGACGTCGTTCTTCGTGATCGCATCATGATGTTTCGCGAGTTGCAACACCGTCGCGCCGGTGAGCGTCGGCAGCGCGAGGAAAAAACTGAACTCCGCGGCGGTCTTGCGGTCGATGCCGAGCGTCATCGCGCCCATGATCGTCGCGCCCGACCGGCTGACCCCGGGGATCATCGCGACGCACTGGACCAGCCCGACGATGATCGACTGGCGCGCCGACAGATTGGCCACGCCGCCGCTCTCCCGCGGCTTCGCGAACCGCTCGACAAGCAGGATGCCGATCCCGCCGATGATCAGCGCCCAGGCAACGACGGTCGCGTTTTCGAGCAATGCCTCGATATAATCGCCAAAGGCGAGGCCGAGCACGACCGCCGGGACGAAGGCGAGCAGCAGATTGCGAACGAAGGCGATCGCGACCGGATCGCGCCGGAAGAAGCCGGTGAACATGTCCCAGAACAAATGGCGATAAAGCACGACAATCGCGAGGATCGCGCCCGGCTGGATCGCGATGTTGAAGACCGCCCATTTCGACGCGTCATAGCCGAGCAGTTCGGTCGCGAGGATGAGATGCCCGGTCGAGGAGACGGGAAGGAATTCGGTCAGCCCCTCCACAATGCCGAGGATGATCGCGGTCAGCCAGATGCCCATGGAAATCCCATATCAAGATTGCGACAAAATAAAGGGACGCCCGACCTCGGCCGGACGCCCCTGTCCTGAAGCAGACCTACGCAGGGCAGGCGGCTTTTTCCAGCCGCTATTTGCGCGGTGTCAGGCGGTCTGGGCGAAACGTCCGTTGCGTCGATACTGGACCAGCCAGCCCTCGGCGACCACGCCGAGCGAGGTTGGTGCGACGCCAAGCTGCGCGAGGCCCGCCGCGCCGTCCGCGACGATATTGTCGTGCCGGAGCATCAGCCACTGATCCTTGGTGATCGGCGCGCCCGGCGCCCAGCCGAAAGCGGTCGCAAGCGCGCCCGATATGGCGTCGGGCAGTTCGACGAACAGCCGCTTGCGCCCGGTGGCCTCGGCGACCCACCGCTGCAGCGCGGCCATCGTCAGCACTTGCGGTCCGCCGAGCTCGAAGGTCTTGCCCGCGGCTGTGCCGTCAAGCGCCGCGACCACGGCGTCTGCGACATCGCCGACATAGACCGGCTGAAACTTCACGGCGGGCGCGATGACGGGGACGACGGGCGCGAAGCGGATCAGGGTCGCGAACCGGTTTATGAATTGATCCTCGCGGCCAAACACGATCGACGGGCGCAGGATCGCCGCGGCGGGGAAAGCCGCGCGAACGGCCGCTTCGCCTTCGCCCTTGCTGCGGCCATAAACCGAATGGCTTTCGGGATCGGCGCCAATCGCGGAGATATGGACGAGCGCGCGAACGCCCGCGGCTTTTGCGGCGGCGGCGACATGGCCGGCGCCATCGGCCTGCACCGCCTTCATATCGTGGAAACTGCCGACGAGATTGATCACGGCGTCGCTGCCATGGACCGCGCGTGCGACGCTCGCCGCGTCGCGGACGTCAGCGGCGACGAACTGGGTCTGCCCCAACCCCCCGAGGGGTTTCAGGAACAAGGCCTTGCGA
>JAEWIL010000244.1 GCA_023387085.1 Pseudomonadota bacterium
CATATTCGACATCCGGACGCACAATGGCGGCGGGCTCGACCAGATGGACGTGATCTTTCCGTGGCTGTTCGCGACGCCGACGCGGCTCGTCACGATGGCGACGCGCGCGTCGGTCGACGAAGCGGGCGACGGGCCGCTCGATCAGGACCGGTCGCTGAAAATCGTCACGGGCGACCCCGCGATGGTGACCCGCGAACATTGGGCGACTCCGAACGGCGACAAGCGGCTGCAAAAGGCGAAGGTCTATGTCCTGACCTCGGGCGCGAGCGCGTCGGCGGCCGAGCATTTCGCGCTGGCGATGAAGCATACGCACCGCGGCGTGCTGGTCGGTGCGCCGACGGCGGGGGCCAATCATTTCGGGCGCGGCGAGGAGCTGGGCGGCGGCTATGCGGCGTTCATTCCGGTCGGCCGTACCTATGATCCCGACACCGGCCAGGATTGGGAGGGCGCGGGCGTCCAGCCCGACATCGCGGTTCCGCCCGCCGAAGCGCTGGAACGGGCATTGACCGAGCTCGGGGTCGCGCCCGCCGAGGCGAAGACACTGTCCGACGCCCATATGCCGAAATGGCCGATGGAGCGGCGGAGGCCCAGGGCGGTCAAGCCGGCGAGCTGAAGCGGCGGGACCGTTCGTGCCGGGTCAGGCGTTGGCCAGCCCCGCAAGCGCGTCGCCGTCGACGCGCATGACGGTCCATTCGTCCATCATCTTCGCACCGAGACCTTTGTAGAAGCCGATCGCGGGCGCGTTCCAGTCGAGCACCGACCATTCGAGCCGCGCACAGTCGCGTTCGACGCAGAGTTTGGCGAGATGCGCGAGCAGCGCCTTGCCGAGCCCCGATCCGCGCGCCTCGGGGCGGACGAAAAGATCCTCGAGATAGAGGCCGGGGCGCCCTTCGAAGGTCGAGAAATTGTGGAAGAAGAGCGCGAAGCCCTGCGGCGTTCCGTCGATCTCGCCAATCACCACCTCGGCATAGGGGCGCGGCCCGAAGAGTTTCTCGCCGAGGGTTGCCTCGTCGAAGCGAACTTCGTGGGCGAGCTTCTCATAATCGGCAAGGTCGCGGATGAACTGCGCGATGAGCGGCAGATCGGTGGGTGTGGCGGAGCGGATTGAAAGCGTCATGCCTGCGCTCTGTCGGGTCGGAGGCGCGCTGTCAAATGCGCTTTCGCGCCCGCAGGATAGCCAATGCCGCGATGACGAGCGCCGGCTGACCGATAACGCCGGGCGCGTCGGCCCAGAAGGTCGCGGGGCCGCAAATGCCCGCGGCAACCTCGTAAATGTGGAGCGCGCCGTGGAAGGCCAGCCACAGTCCGCCTACGACGGCGGCGCGCCAATGTCGGATAGGGCTGGCTGTCGCATAGAGCAGGATAAGGCCGGAACCGAGATAGGCGAGCCCGATGTCGCGGATGAAATGCGCGTTGGGCGGGCCGGTGGTGACCACGGTCGGCACGAAGACATACCAGTCGAGCGGCTTCGCTAGCATGAAGGCGCCGTTGGCGACCGTCGTGATCGCAGCGATGAGCAGGAAAAGTTGGGCGAGGCGGTCGAGGAGGTCGAATTTAGCCGTCATTGGCGGTTGTCAGGCAATCTCGACCGGCTGCACCGGGATGCGCTTGTTTCGCTTCAAATATCGACTTTGATACTCACGGCGCTGCTTTGTCACCTCGTACAATACGATCCCGGAAGAGGTGCCGAGATTCAAGCTCTCTATCATTCCGAACATGGGAATGCTGATGCACATCGCACTGCGCTCGACCGCAAGATCACTGATACCGCGAGCTTCATTTCCAAACCACACCGCGAGCTTGGCATGTTCGGTATAATCGACCTCGTGCAAAAGTTCGTTCCGCTTGCCCTTTACGTGAGGTGAGGTCACGATCGACACGAAGTTATTCTTCTCCAGGTGAGCAAGGCAGTCTTCCGTACTGTCGAACCGCTTGACGAAGCTCCACTTGATTGCGGACACCGACGTTTTGGAGATGGGTTTGGCGTCGCGCATTTCCTGCCAGTCATCGGGCAGCGATTTGCGGGAGTCGACCACATAAACCTTCTCGACACCCAAGGCATTCACGTTGCGAACAACGGTGCCGATATTTCTGATTTCATCGGGATTCTCGATAACAGCAATCAGGTTCTTGCAACGATAGGCCTTGATCGCGTCAGCACGTTGGCGCGCAGAACTCTTGGGCTTCGGGATGTCGGTCGATTCGGATTCTGTCATGGCGGTCACGCCGCCTTGCCGTGCAGCGTGTCCATGCTCACCGCGCTGCCCGCGTCGATCTCGGCCGCCTTCGCTTCGACCAACTTCACGATATGCGCGATCATGTCGGCGTCGGCGACATGATGATCGGTGACGCCCGAGAGATAGACCATATGCTTGCCATTGCCGCCGCCGGTGATGCCGATGTCGGTTTCGCGCGCTTCGCCGGGGCCGTTGACGACGCAGCCCAATACCGAGAGCGACATCGGCGTCTTGATATGCTGCAGCGCATCCTCAAGCGCCTGGACGGTGCGGATCACGTCGAAGCCCTGCCGCGCGCAGCTGGGGCAGGAGACGACGCGGACGCCGCGGGTACGAAGCCCGAGCGCTTTCAGTATCTCGTAGCCGACGCGGACTTCTTCCTCGGGCTCGGCCGACAGGCTGACGCGGATCGTGTCGCCGACGCCGCCCCACAGGAGGTTGCCGATGCCGAGCGCGCTCTTCACCGTGCCGCCGATCAGGCCGCCCGCTTCGGTGATTCCGAGGTGCAGCGGGCAGTCGACCGCGTCGGCGAGTTGCATATAGGCGGCGACGGCGAGGAAGACGTCGCTGGCCTTCACCGCGACCTTATATTCGTGGAAATCATGGTCCTGCAGCAGCTTGATATGGTCGAGCGCGCTTTCGACGAGCGCCTCGGGACAGGGTTCGCCATATTTTTCGAGCAGGTCCTTTTCGAGGCTGCCGGCGTTGACCCCGATCCGGATCGCGCAGCCGTTCGCCTTGGCGGCACGGACGACTTCGCCGACGCGTTCGCTGCTGCCGATGTTGCCGGGGTTGATGCGCAGGCAGGCGGCGCCGGCGTCGGCGGCCTCTAGCGCGCGTTTGTAGTGGAAATGGATGTCGGCGATGATCGGGATATTCGCGGCGCGCACGATCTTGCCCAGGGCGGCCGTCGAATCCGTGTCCGGGCACGAGACGCGGATCAGGTCGGCGCCGGCATCCTCGCAGCGGCGGATCTGGTCGATTGTCGCCACCGGATCGCTGGTCAAGGTGTTCGTCATCGTCTGGACGCTGATCGGCGCGCCACCGCCGACGGGGACGTTGCCGACCATGATCTGGCGGCAATCGCGCCGCGCGATGTCGCGCCAGGGACGCAGACCGGGATTGTGATCGCTCATGCAAAAGGCCCGAAACGAGGGAGAGAAGAACGCTCTCTAGCTGTCCATCCGCGGCTTGGCAAAGCCTCGTAAGCCTTCGGGCCGTTGTTGCGCGAAAGACACAGTTTGTTACGCAATCGTCGCAAAGACGCAATTTTCGTTTGTGCGATGCAGCAAGATCGGCAAGATTCCGAGCGTTCGTTGAACCGGACCCGATCAGAGGTCTGGACGCTCGGGGCAGGCGGGACGATCCGTTTGAGTCAACAAGGGGGGATCAACCCATGAAATTTCTTATCAAGCCGTGCTTCGGCATGTTGCTCGCCGCATCGGCGCTGTCGACCCCGGCTTTCGCGCAGGAAGACGAGGACAAGGCCGGGCCGTTCACGCTTTCGGGCGGCGTCGACGTCGTTTCGGACTATCGCTTCCGCGGCATCTCGCTGTCTAACGAGAAGGTCGAGGTGCAACCGAGCCTGACGCTCACGCACGACAGCGGCTTTTACGTCAGCGCCTGGGGCTCGGGCCTTCCCGACAGCCCGCTTTACGGCAAGTTCGAACTCGACCTGATCGCGGGCTTCTCGACCGAAGTCGCGCCCGGAACCACGGTCGACCTCAACACCACCTATTACACCTATCCCGGCCATCACAATGGCGCCGGGCCGGCGAACTATGTCGAGTTCATCGGTTCGGTCTCGCACGATATCGGTCCGGTCTCGGCGACGGCGCTCGCCGCTTATGCGCCCAGCCAGAAATCGCTGGGCAGCGACGACAATATCTATCTGAACCTCGGCCTCGGCTTTGCCGTGCCGAATTCGCCGGTCACGCTCAACGCCGGTCTTGGCTATACCGACGGTTCGCTGGGCGCAGCGGCGGCCGACGGCAATTATCTCGACTGGTCGGTGGGCGCTTCGGTCGCGGCGGGCCCGCTCACGCTGTCGGTCGCCTATATCGATACCGACATCAAGAAGACGGGCGTCAAGGCCGTCGACACGCTTTACGATCCGACCGTGGTCTTTACGCTGGGCGTTGCCTTCTAGGCACCCGGCTGGTCAGCGACGACGCGCTCGAAGGGGGCGGCTTTCGGGGGAAGGCCGCCCCCTTTTGCGTGCGGCCAAGCGGCAATCGGTGCCGGAGGCTGCTCACTGTTGCACAAAAGCCGCACGGATTTGCCGATTCTTGCGAGCACATGCATTTTTCGTTTGTGCGGCGCAGCAAACTGGTCAACAAACCGTCGCGCGGGACCCGACCAGTCCGAAAAGAGGCTGGCTGTCGCGCGGCAGGCAGGGACGATCCAGTAACTTTCAAGGGATCTGTCCATGAAAAAACTTTCCTATGCATGCCTCGGCATGCTCTTCGCCGTTTCCATGCTCCCCGCTGCAGCGCATGCGCAGGAGGAGCCGGCATCCGAACCGATCACCATCACCGGCAGCGTCACACTGGTATCGGACTATCGCTTCCGCGGTTTCACCCAGAGCGGCGAGGACCCGGCGATCCAGGGCGGCATCACCGTCACGCACGAAAGCGGGTTTTACGCCGGTACCTGGGCGTCGAGCGTGAGCTTTGCCGGCAATACCGAGGTCGACCTTTTTGCGGGTTACAGCAAGGATGTCGGCGGCGTGACCGTCGACGGCGGGCTGCTCTATTATCTCTATCCGCAGCATGGCGGGTCGGGCGCCGATTTCTTCGAGCCCTATCTGAACCTTTCGACCGACGTTGGTCCGGTGAACGCGAAGGTCGGCGTCAACTATGCGTGGAAGCAGTCGGCGCTCGCCAACGTCCAGGATGCGAGCCGTCCGCTCGGCGCGAAATCCTCGTCCTTCTATGTCCATGGCGAACTCGCCGCCCAGATTCCCGACACGCCGTTCGCGCTGAACGCCCATGCCGGCCATTCGTGGAGCGATGCATTTCCCGGCGGGTTCGACGGCAAGGTCTTCGACTGGTCGGTCGGCGCGACCGCTTCGTACAAGATGCTGACCTTCGGCGTCAGCTATGTGAATACCGACGAACCGAAGGCTCTTGGTTACAAGAGTGCGATCGGTGCCGACGGTGCGGTGGTGTTTTCGCTCGGCGCGTCTTTCTGACGCCGGGCCGGGGGCGGTTTTCGGGGGGAGGCCGCCCCCTCCATCGTCGCGGCGGACCTGGTGTTTCGCCGCCCCCGCCCCGGTGAGCGCAAGGCGATAGCGCGGCGAACATTCTAGCGCCAGCGCAGGTTCGCGCGCGACAGGTCCGCGAGGCTTTTCGCCCCCATCAGCTTCATGCCCCTTTCGATCTCGGCGCGGAGCTGGCCGACCGCGCGCGACACGCCCTCCTCGCCCGCCGCCGCGAGGGCGTAGAGGTAAAGGCGGCCGCCCGAACAGGCTTTGGCGCCGACCGACAGCGCCTTCAGGACATGGGTGCCGCGCGTGACGCCGCCGTCGCAGATCACTTCGATCCGGTCGCCGACCGCATCGACGATGTCCGCTAGCGCGTCGAACGGCGAAATGCTGCCGTCGAGCTGGCGCCCGCCATGGTTCGACACCATGATCGCGGTAGCGCCGATGTCGACCGCGCGCTTCGCATCCTCGACCGCGACGATGCCCTTCAGGCAGAAGGGGCCGTCCCATTGCTTGCGGATCGCCTCGGCGCGTTTCCAGTCGAGACTCTGGTCGAGCATCGAGGTGAAATATTCGGCGACCGATTTGGGGACGCTCGATCCTTCGGATACATGCGTTGCAAGGTTCGGCAGGCTGAATTTCTCGCGCAGCACATAATCGAGACCCCAGCCGGGCTTGATCGCATAGCTCAGCATGTTGCGCGCCGTGAACCGCGGCGGCGAGGTGAAGCCCGAGCGCAGGCAGCGTTCGCGGTTGCCGCCGACGATCGTATCGACCGTGAGCGCGACAGCGTCGAATTTTGCGTCGCGCGCCGCGTCCAGCATTGCCTTGTTCAGCGCCTCGTCGTGATGGACATAGAGCTGGAACAGCTTGGGTCCGTCGGTGAGCGCGCCCGCTTCGGCGAGACCGATCGTCGCGAGGCTGCTGATTCCGGCGACAGTGCCGGCGTTCGCGGCGGCGCGCAGCACGGCGCGTTCGCCCTGCCAGTGAAAGAGACGCTGGAGCGCGGTCGGCGAGAGAAAGAGCGGCATCGCGATCTCGCGCCCGAACAGCGTCGTCCGCATGTCGATGCTCTCGACGCCGGCGAGAACGCGCGGGATCAGGTCGCAGCGGTCGAACGCCTCGCGGTTGCGGCGGCGCGTCACCTCGTCGTCGGCGGCGCCGTCGATATAGTCGAACACCGGCCAGGGCAGGCGGCGCTTCGCGAGCGCGCGGAAATCGTCGATATTGTGGCAGTCGGTGATCTTCATCGATGCAGCCCCCAGTGCATTCCTCCTCTCGCGACGGGCGAGGATCAGGTCGTCAGTCGCGTGAGTGCCCAGCGCGGCTCGATCGGACGCGCGGCATCGCGAACGTGCGCGGCGACGCGCGCGCCGATCGCGGGGGCGAGCGCGAAGG
>JAEWIL010000007.1 GCA_023387085.1 Pseudomonadota bacterium
GCAGTATCAGGACGGCCTGATCACGCAGCAGGAAAAGTACAACAAGGCGATCGACGCCTGGTCGCAGTGCGGCGACAAGGTCGCGAACGCGATGATGGACGAAATCCGTGCGACGCCGAAGCTCGAAGACGGCCGTTTGGCCCCGATCAACTCCATCTACATGATGGCGCATTCGGGTGCCCGTGGTTCGCAGGCGCAGATGAAGCAGCTTGCGGGCATGCGCGGCCTGATGGCCAAGCCGTCGGGCGAGATCATCGAAACGCCGATCATCTCGAACTTCAAGGAAGGCCTGACCGTTCTCGAGTATTTCAACTCGACCCACGGTGCGCGCAAGGGTCTGGCCGATACGGCGCTCAAGACGGCGAATTCGGGTTATCTGACCCGCCGTCTGGTCGACGTGTCGCAGGACTGTGTCGTGATCGAAGAGGATTGCGGCACCGAACGCGGGATGGAAATGCGTGCGATCATCCAGGGCGGTTCGACAATCGCCTCGCTGGGCGAACGCATTCTCGGCCGCACCACGCTCGAAGATGTGACCGACAAGGATGGCAACATCATCGCGCCGGTCGGCACCTTGCTCGACGAAGCGACCACGCAGAGGATCGAAGATGCCGAGGTCCAGTCGGTCAAGATTCGCTCGCCGCTGGTCTGCGAAGCGACGCTGGGCGTCTGCGGCAAATGCTATGGTCGCGACCTGGCACGCGGTACGCCGGTCAACATCGGTGAAGCTGTCGGCGTCATCGCCGCACAGTCGATCGGTGAGCCGGGCACGCAGCTGACGATGCGTACGTTCCACATCGGCGGCGCGGCACAGGTCAACGAGCAGTCGAACGCCGAGGCGATTTCGGACGGCACGATCGAATATCGCGACATGACGACGATCGTCGATCAGCGCGGCCGCCGTCTGGCGCTGTCGCGTTCGGGCGAAATCGCGGTCATCGACAGCGAAGGCCGCGAACGCGCGTCGCACAAGCTGCCTTATGGTGCGCAGATCCTGTTCAAGGATGGCGAGAAGGTGAAGAAGGGCGACCGGATTGCCGAATGGGATCCGTTCACCATGCCGCTGATCACCGAAAAGCAGGGCGTCGTGAAGTATCAGGATCTTGCCGATGGCAAGACGCTGGTCGAACAGGTCGACGAAGCGACGGGCATCGCCCAGCGCGTCGTGATCGAATATCGTTCGGCGGGTCGTTCCAAGAAGGAAGACCTCCAGCCGCGCCTGACCTTGCTCGACGATACGTCGGGTGAAGCTGCGCGCTACCTGCTCGCGGTCGGCACGATGCTGTCGGTCGAGGACGGTCAGGAAGTGCAGGCGGGCGACGTGCTCGCACGTGTCAGCCGCGAAGCGTCGAAAACGCGCGACATCACCGGCGGTCTGCCGCGCGTTGCCGAGCTGTTCGAAGCGCGCATCCCGAAGGACAACAGCGTTATCGCGAAGATCAGTGGTCGCATTGAATTCGTCAAGGATTACAAGGCGAAGCGCAAGATCGCGATTGTCCCGGAAGAAGGCGATCCGATCGAGTACCTCATTCCCAAGTCGAAGGTGCTGGAAGTGCAGGAAGGCGACATGGTCAAGCGCGGCGACGCGCTGATCAGCGGCTCGCCGAACCCGCACGACATCCTCGACGTCATGGGCGTCGAGGCGCTGGCCGAATATCTGGTCGCGGAAATCCAGGAAGTCTACCGGTTGCAGGGCGTGAAGATCAACGACAAGCACATCGAGGTGATCGTTCGCCAGATGCTGCAGAAGGTCGAAATCACGTCGGGCGGCGACACCACGTTGCTGCCGGGCGAACAGCTCGATTATCTGGAGATGATGGAGTATAACGCCAAGCTGCCGAAGAACGGTGTTCCCGCGGAGGGCCGTCCGGTCCTTCTCGGCATCACCAAGGCGTCGCTGCAGACCCGCAGCTTCGTCTCGGCCGCGTCCTTCCAGGAGACGACCCGCGTTCTCACCGAGGCTTCGGTGCAGGGCAAGATCGACTCGCTGCAGGGCCTCAAGGAAAATGTTATCGTCGGCCGCCTTATCCCGGCGGGTACCGGCGCTGCCATGAACCGCGTCCGCGTTACCGCGTCGTCGAAGGATGCTGCGCTCCGCGCCGCGATGCGCGCGAACCAGGAGCATCTGATCGCGCCGCAGACCGCCGCCGAAGAGCATGCCGCCGAACTGGCGCAGGGCCCCGAAGCGGCAATGGGCGACGATCCGCTGGGTGCCGTCGAAGGCGAGACCCACGGCACCGATGCCGACGCCGGCGATTATCTGATCAAGGACGAGGAGGCGTAAGCCTTAGCCTCGCTCTCGGGTAAAAACCTGAAAAGATTGGCCCCGCCGGAGCAATCCGGCGGGGCCTTTTACTTTGGTGGTTTTGGGGTGGGAAACTGTCCTTGAAACCTCGTCATGCTGAACTTGTTTCAGCATCCATGGCCTGAGCTCTCGTTTAGCGCTGCGGCGAAGGAAACGGCGGGCCATGGACCCTGAAACAAGTTCAGGGTGACGAAAATCGGAAGGTCCGTTTCCGGTCGCGAGCCGCCAAACAGAAAAGGGCCCACCGGGTCGGCCGGTGAGCCCTTGGCTTTTGGGAATATGCGGGCCGGTGCGACTGCGCTTCGAGAGCGGCCGGCCCGGGCTGTCCTAGGGCGCGAGGATCGCGACGGCGAGGTACAGCAGCAGAGGCAGGCCGAAGCCCAAGAGCGTCAGGGCAACAAAGGCGACGCGCGTCCACAAGACATCGATACCGAACTGGTCTGCCATCCCGGCGCACACGCCGAAGATCATCCCGTTCCGACGGTTCTTGCGAAAACCCTGGTTCATTTCTTTCCTTTCGATCCCGACCTTCGGGCCGGCGTTTTTGGCTGGATACGGGGTCTGGTCAGGCGACCAGACCACCAAAATGCGCAGCGTTCGGGCCGACAGCGGCGAGGAACATCAGCGAGCAATAGACCGAGGCAACTGCGGCGATCGCGTAGCTCTTGAACGAGTCGACATTGAAATGGGCCATGATTTTATCCTTCCTGTGTGGTTCCGCCGGGCCATCCGGTGGATGCCAAGACTATTGCAGGAGGCGTGCCAATTTCATTCATTGGCGGTTAACCGCCGTTTTTCGCTTTCAGACATTTTATTTCAACGCACATTTTTTGCTAATTTGGTATAATCTCCCAATTATGGGAAAAATTTCAAATTCCTGTTTGGCGCGGTCAGGGTGGCGTCGTCGCCGACGCTGCGGTAGGCGAAAAGCCAGATGACGATCGCCCGCCTTTTGCTGACCGATTTTCGCAATCATGCCGGTGCGGACATGGCAGCCGAGCCGGGTCTGGTCGCGCTCCACGGCGACAATGGCGCGGGCAAGACGAATATATTGGAGGCGATTTCGCTGCTCGCGCCGGGGCGCGGGCTGCGGCGCGCGGCCCTGTCCGACATGGTGCGCGACAGCGCGAGCGGCGGCTTCGCAATCTTCGCCGAGGTGCAGGTGGACGCCGATTTGCCGCCCGTCGCGCTGGGAACCGGGATCGAACCCGCGCATCCCGGACGGCGGATCGTACGGATCAATGGCGCGTCCGCTGCGGCGGCGTCGCTCGGCGAGTGGATCGCCGTACTCTGGCTCACGCCAGCGATGGACCGGCTGTTCGTCGAGACCGCGGGCAACCGGCGGCGCTTTCTCGACCGGCTCGTTCTGGCGCTCGATCCCCGCCACGCACAGCACAGCAACCGTTACGATGCGGCGCTGCGCGCGCGCGGTAAATTGCTTGCCGATTTCGCGAATGCGGACCAGCAATGGCTCGCGAGTCTCGAGGCGCAGCTCGCCGAGCATGGCGTGGCAATGGATGGGGCGCGGCAGGACACGCTCGCGGCGCTGTCGGCTGAACTTGCCGGGCAGCCCGATGCCCCCTTCGCGCGCCCGCTTCTGACGCTGGTTGACAGCGACGGCACGCCGCGCGCGGCACCCCATGACCCAGAGGCGCTGAAAGCGCTCTTCGCGTCGCGCCGCCGCATCGATGCCGCCGCGGGCCGCGCCACCGCCGGGCCGCACCGCGACGATCTGTCGGCCGTTCACGCAGCATCCGGCCGCTCGGCCGCGCGCTGCTCGACGGGCGAACAGAAGGCGATGTTGCTGTCGCTCGTTCTCGCGCACAGCGATTGCGTGGCGCGGCGGCGCAGCCAGCGCCCTGTGCTGCTGCTCGACGAGGTCGCGGCGCACCTCGACCCTTCGCGCCGCGCCGCGCTTTACGAGCGGCTGGCGGGGCAGGGCGGGCAGGCGTGGCTCACGGGGACCGAGGCTGCGCTGTTCGCCGGCATGCCGGGGCCGGTGACGCAATTTCACATTGCGGGCGGAAGGATCAGTCCTTCGGCTTGACCGTGACCCAGATGCTGATCGGCGCCGCGAACTTGCCGGGTGCGGGTTTGCCGACGTCGATCCGTTCGGCGGTGACGCGTTCGCCGGTCTCCAGCGTGAAGCTGGCCCATGGTTTGGGCATGCGGTTGAAGCTCATTTTCTGGAGCGGCTGACCGGTGACGGTGTTCATGATCGTTGCGGTGATTCCCATGAAGCGCGGGTAGCGACGGGAGAGCAATTTTGTCCAGATGCGAATGGCTGCTTTCGGTCGAAGTCGGACGTTAATCCTCCCTGCGGCAGAGCCGTGGGAAGGGGGACCGTCGTCGCAGGCGATGGTGGAGGGGTGGCGACGCTTGCTCTGTCGTCCCTCCGTCGGCGCTTCGGGCTGCCACCTCCCCATCGCTGCGCGACAGGGATTTTTTCTTCTCCGTCACCCCGGACTGGATCCGGGGTCCCGCGCGAGATCGGGAGCCGTCCATTCACAGAAAAAGCGGGATCCCGGGCAAGCCCGGGATGACGGAAGGCGGTGAAACAAAGTCCGCTTCCGACCCCAGAGCCACCGTGGCCTTTAGAGGATCTCGCGTACCCGGTCCTGCGGCCGGCAGTAGCGGACGCCCTTTTCGGTTTCGACGAAGGGGCGGTCCACATAGGCGGGGTTTTCCACCATCGCGGCGATGATCGCGTCTTCGCTGGCGTCCTTGAGGCCGCGTTCCTCGGCGTCGGTACCACGCAGGCGAAGCGCGTCGCGTGCCGTCATGCCAGCATCCCGGAACAACTGGCGAAGCTTTGCTTCGGTGTAGGGCGTCTTCAGATACTGCACCACTTCGACCTCGACGCCGGGCGTGTCTTCGAGAATCGCCAGCGTGTTGCGCGAGGTGCCGCAGGCGGGGTTGTGCCAGATGGTTGCCTTCATGCACGGCGTCCTAACGAGAGGTTACAGCAGCGTAAACCCGCTATTCATGGCATATATGGCACATCTTCCCGCATGAAGGGGAACCACCGGCTTGCCTTTCCCGGTCCGGATAACGACTTATGCAAAGTCGAGGGACCGCGAGGCGGCCATTGCGGGGTTGCTGTTTACGTGAATGATTTGATCGATCGGCGGAAGTTGCTGGCGGGGCTTGCGGGCGCGGGAGCGCTGGCCGCGACGTCGGTTCGTGCCGCCCAATTGCCTGACTGGATTGCTCAACCGGCGCCGCCCCCGGCGCCTGTGCAGGCGCCGGTCGATTATCTAGCGGTCGCGCGCAGGCAGCTCGCGTTGCAGTCGCGCAATATCCACCAGACCGATCGCGTCGGGATCGTCGATTTCGGCCTGCCGTCGTCGCGTCCGCGCTTCGCGCTGATCGACATGGCGGCGGGCAAGATCGAGATGTTCCCGGTGACCCACGGCCGTGGGGGGGGCCCGCCGCATGATGGCTGGGGCAAA